>JAOUNK010000422.1 GCA_029881015.1 Gammaproteobacteria bacterium
AAAAAAGACATCAGCTATTTCGACGAGTTGTTGCAAGCCTCAAACTAAGTTGAGGCAATCGAAGCTGTACGTCCTCTGGATTGTCCAGCGCTGTTCGATTCAGCGATGGCGTCAAAGCGAAACCTAGACTTGCGACTGCAAGTAGTTCTGTACACCGATCTTCTGGATCAACTCGAGCTGCGTTTCCAGCCAGTCGACGTGCTCTTCCTCCGACTTCAGAATCGAGTCGAACAGGTCCCGGGTCACGTAGTCTTTGTGCGCTTCACAGTACGCAATGCCGGCACGGAGGTCGGGAATGGCGTCAAGCTCCATGTCCAGGTCGCATTGAAGAATCTCGGGCACGTCCTCGCCGATGCGCAGTTTGCCGAGGTCCTGAAGATTCGGTAGTCCTTCGAGGAACAGGATTCTCTCGATCAGCTCGTCGGCATGTTTCATTTCATCGATGGACTCGTGGTGTTCGTATTCAGCGAGCTTGGTCAGGCCCCAGTCCTTCATCATACGAGAGTGCAGGAAGTACTGGTTGATGGCTGTCAATTCGTTCTTGAGGACCTTATTCAGGTGCTCGATGACTGTGGCGTCGCCTTTCATATCATGCTCCGGGTTTGGAAGGGTTTTTCTTGTTGGGCGCTATTGTAGTTAAAGCGTTACTATTAGGCCATGAAAAGCCTGTTTGACATATCAGGGAAAGTCGCCCTGGTCACCGGTGGCTCCCGTGGAATCGGTGAAATGATCGCCGCAGGGTTTGTTGCAAACGGCGTCAAGACCTACATCTCGGCACGCAAGGCCGATGCCTGTGATGCAACGGCAGCCCGGCTGTCAAAACTCGGGGAGTGCGTCTCGATTCCCGCCGACCTGTCTACCGTCGAGGGCGTCAATCGGTTGGCGGACGCCATAAGGTCGCGAGAATCGCAGCTCGATATCCTCGTCAACAACGCCGGGGCCACCTGGGGTGCGGCGATCGAGGAATTCCCGGAGAGCGCCTGGGACAAGGTCATGGACATCAACGTCAAGGGGCCTTTCTTCCTGACGCAGGCGTTACTGCCGCTCTTGGAGGCCTCGGCCAGTGCCGAGGATCCGGCGCGGATCATCAATGTGGGTTCCATCGATGGCCTCAATGTTAACAAGATGGGGACCTATTCGTACGGTCCGAGCAAGGCCGCCATCCATCACCTGACCAGGACCTTCGCGTCCCACCTGGCAGATCGCCACATAACCGCCAATGCAATCGCACCCGGACCGTTCCCCAGCAAGATGACGGCCGGTATCGCCGAGGCGATGGGCGAGGAGATCCGCAGGCACGTCCCCCTCAAGCGCTGGGGCGAGCCGGCCGACGTGGCGGGTACCGCTATTTTCCTGGCGTCGCGGGCCGGGGCTTACGTATCCGGCGCGGTCATCCCGGTTGACGGTGGTATCGTCGCGGCGTCGAGGACGCTGTAGCCGCCATGCATGGGTTCCGGGGCCGGCTTGCGCGTCTTCGAACAGATGCGGGTCGCTGGGGGTGGGTGCGTACGATCAGTCGCCGCCTGGCTGCAAAACTCGGTTCGCTATTGGGGGTCAGCGTTGCCCAGATACGCGAGCGGAGCCTGCCAGTAACTAGCGGATTCGCTCACTTTCGGTCGTAGCTGCATTCGCTTTGGCTGCGCATCCTTGTTGGTCCCTGATTAACAAGGATGTGAATCATGCAGAAGCTCTTCGTTCTTGGCGTATCTGTCGCCGCCATTTTCTTTTTCGTCTCACAGGATGCGGCGGCCGGTAGCGGGCGCAACGGCGGCATGCTGCCGCCACCGGTCAGCGATGCTGACTACTACGACAACGGTGCGCCGAGTCCAGCCAAGGTCGCGCTCGGCGCCCAGTTGTTTTATGACAAGGTCCTGAGCGGCAACTTCAATATTTCCTGTGCAACTTGCCACCACTCCTTCACGGGGACAGGTGATGGCCTTGCATTGCCGGTCGGCGAGGGTGGACGAGGACTCGGCGTCACGCGCGATACGGGTGTGGGTCCGGATGCCGTGCACGAACGCGTGCCGCGTAACGCCCCGCACATTTTCAACCTCGGCGCCCGGGAGTTCGTACGTGCCTTCCATGATGGTCGCGTACAGCCCAATCCCTCATACCCGAACGGCATCGAGTCTCCGGCGGGTTACGACCTGCCCGAAGGCCTCGACAGTCCACTCGCTGTCCAGGCGATGTTCCCGGTCACGTCGGGGACCGAGATGGCGGGGCAGGTCGGTGAGAACCCGTTGGCCGATGCCGCGGCCGCCGGCAACCTCGCGGGTGCAAACGGTGTTTGGGAACAGCTTGCGGAACGCTTGCAGGGCTTGCCCGGGTATGTCGAACAGTTCGTCGCGGTCTTCCCCGACGTGCGTGTTGCGGGCGACATCCGGTTTACCCACGCCGCCAACGCGATCGCCGCTTTCGAGGCTGTCAACTGGCGAGCCGACAACAGCCCGTTCGACCGATTTCTTCGGGGCGAGCGCGGCGCCATGAGTCAGTCTGCGATCGCAGGCATGCGTATCTTCTACTCTCCCCGGAAGGGCAATTGTGCGAGTTGCCACTCGGGCACGTTCCAGACCGACCAGTCGTTCCGGGCGATCGCCATGCCCCAGGTTGGCCCCGG
>JAOUNK010000095.1 GCA_029881015.1 Gammaproteobacteria bacterium
TGTGGAAAGTAGTCCGCTATTCGGACGTTCCATGCGTCGGTCGTACCGGTGTTCTGTAAATCAAGTCTGAACTCACCCCATTCACCGAGATTGAGGGTTGTCCCCAAGGAGTCCGGGCCGATCTTGGTGACTACGATATCCGGCCCACCAATCGTGATCGGATCCGTGATACCCCACTCACCCGGCAGGGGCTCGAAAAATTCGCCGTCGATGAGCCTGCCAAACTGCCACCTGGCCGTATTGATGAACTGGGTGCCGACCGAGTTGGCCGGCGAGTCTTCGAGCACGACTTCCAGCTCCAGGATGATCTGCTCGGTCGCCGGGATGACCGTCGCCGGGTCAACGGTGAACGTAAGAAACCCGTTGACGTTGGAAAACGTGTGATTCACGGCAGCACCCGAGTCCCGCCATGTCATGGTGTGACCAACATAGGTGAGATCGACGCCCGTCTCATTCAGGTCGTCCGTTATCACGACGCTGTGCAGGTCGTTGGGCGAGCCCGTGAAGTCGATGACGCCGGTCGCGTTGCCACTCGCATCCGCGGCCGGATCAAACAAGACCGGGATCAGCAGCGTATAGGTAAACGGCACGCCGACAGTTGCGGCATCGCCGGGTGGGTTCTGCTTGTCGATCTTCTCGACCGGAATCAGCAGGTTCTGGCATCGCTCCTGAACCGTCGTCGACGCACCGTTAACGAACCAGATCTTGTGATTCAGCACCACCGCGCACGACATGTTGCCCGTGTGATAAACGTTGTCGAAGATCAGGAGGTGCCGTACGTCGGTCTGTCCTGGCGACGTATAGAACGCGAAATTCGATGTCAGCGGATTGCTCGCCGAGAAATTGCGGACCGTACAGTCCGTATCGACATTGATGTTCGACGGCGGATTGGGATCGACGAGCCCATCGATGGTCGCGTTCGGGAACGACGAGCATTCGACGGCCTGCGCATTCGCTGCGACCGACGAGCCGAGCAGAATCATCATCGCAAGGATACGACCAACCCATGAGGTTCGCCGTCCGCGGCTGGGGCACGTTTGTAGTCCTTGTCCGACCATCGTCGTTATGTCGCATCCATTGCATTGACGTTACCGACAGCCGATCGACCGAACACGTATTCCGGGCGGTCCCGCTTCCCTGGAGCATCAGCTCTTTAGGTCGGTAACTTTGCGCCCCTGCCTTTCAACAGGTTTGCCTTTTTCCTTGTCCAGAGGGTGACTATGAACCAGTCACCCTCCCCAAAACTTGACCTGCGTCACAGGATCACCGGAATACCGGGATTAAGTAAAAATCAGGCGGCCGGCAGGAAGTCGATCGGATAGATGATCGTCACCGCGGCGATGTCTTCCTTAGCTCCGAAATCGAACGTACCGACCCGCTCAATGACCTGCTCCGCCAACATCGGCGCATTCATATCCGAGGACTGCAGCGCACAGAACGAGACCGACCCGTCCGGCTCGATCGTCAGCCTGATAATAATCTGACCTCGCAGCGTCGGGTTCTTGCGCAACTCGCGGTTGTACAGGCGGTACAGGGCCGCTTTGTAGCGGTCGAAGACGATCTGGATTTCTTCATCGGTCCGCCCGGCCATGGCGCCACCGGCAAGCGGACGATCAGAAAAGCCGTCGCCGCCACTACCGATCGAGCTGGCAACCCGGGACACGGCCACACCGCCCATGCCGGGCCCTCCACCACCGACGTCACGGCTAATGCTGGCAAGATTGATGCCGCCGCTGGACCCCGGCGCATTGGTCGTAACCATCGCGCGTGTCGGTCTGCCCACTGCGTCCTCACCTGCGTTGCTGACACGTGCCTGCGACCCGAGTTGGGTTGTCGGCCGCAATGACGAGGTACTCGCAAAACTATCGCGGAACGCCAGGATGCCTTTCGACTTGACCTGTTCCTTGATGTCCGGCTCCTGCACCTCGGCCATTCTTGGTTCTTCTGTCGATTCAGGGACGATCTCATCCGGCAAGTCCTCGACCGGATCGGGCTCCTGGTCCGGCTCGGGAATGTCCTCGTCGACGACGGGCTCCGGCACCGGAGCAGGCTTTGGTGGCGGCAATTGCTCGTGTACGAGCCTGGCCATGCGTTCGGGCAATTCGATCAACTTGTCTCTATCCGGGATCGGGATGGCGATCGAGCTGATCAAGAAAACGAGAATCATCGAAACGGCGAACGAGGATCCGAGTGACTTGCGATAACGCTTGTCTTCTTCCTGGCCGCGCTGCCACGGCATGACCATCTCGTACGCAGGCAGTTCTTCCGCCTCGCGCTCGACCACCCACTCCGCACGCCGTGCCTCCTCGCGCTCCATCGCATCGAGGAGTTCGTAATGCAGGCAATCGAGCGCATAGTTCCGCGTCCCGATCCTGCGCATGATTTCGTCGCGGCGCTTCTCGACCTCGCCGAACTTGTCGCCGAATTCGTCGATTCGATCGCGGGCATGTTCAATGTACTCTGCAACGTCACCGGCCTCGGGCTTCCAGAACAGCTCCGTGCCACCGAGGTCGTCGAGTTGCTCCAGAGATCGACAGACATCGCCGAGCGCCTCGAACTTGCGGTTTTGTTCGACAAGGTCCGCGAGCTCGCGGTCAACCCCGTGCAGGTCATGCTCGAGTTGCTGGAGCTCAGCCTCGGACTCCTGGACCCGTGCCTGCAGGGCCTGTTCGTCGGTGGAGAATTCCGTTCTCACGTTATCGTGTTCATCCATGATCAGCTACCCGGCGCTTGCGACCTGCGTGTTCTTCTGAATCACTGCGAGCGATACGTTCTCGTAGCCCTCGGCCGTGCAGGTCGACATGATCGTCTTGACGACCGTGAACGGAACCGATCGATCGGCCAGGATCGTTACTTCCTGGCTTGCCGCAACAGCCTGCGTGTTGATGCCGATGACGCTTTTCTTGAGCTGAGCAAGGCGGGCGTTGATCGGGTCGATAGCCGACTCTTTGTTGTTGAGGATGTCCTTTACAAAAGCGACGAGCTCGCCCTGGACGAGGACCTCTTCCGCGCTGATCGAGATAATGACCGTCTCGCGAGGTTTAGACTGAACCACCGACTCGGGTAACTTGACGTCCTTCGGTGCTTCAACCACTTCGACGGACCCGGAATTGACGAGCAGAAAGAACACGAGAATGGTGAAAACGTCCATCAGCGACGTCAGGTTCATCTTCGTAATCTTCAGCCGGTTCCGGCCCATGCGCTTGATTCTTCGAGTATTCCTCATGGCGCTTCTCCCACGGAGATTTCCGAGAACAGCGCGTACAGTTCGACCTCGTCTTCGACGCCTGTCGGCACTTCGATGGCGCGAACGATATCCATTACCTGGATAAGGTGATCGTAGGGAATGAGCGGTTCCATCAAAACGGATGCGGCATCGTGTTCGGGGTACTCGCGCTTGAGCTCGACCATCAGCTCGGAAAGACTGCCCAGATCGTATTCCTCATCCTTCTTGGGAATGGACGCGATCGTGGCCGACCCGTTACTGATCTCCATACCCTCTTGCCGGACGATAACTTCAACGCGGAAATTGTCCTCGTTGCTCGCCGGGCCACCCGCCGCACTGGGCAGGTTGAGCTCAACGATCGTTAATCGCGAGAAGACGGCCGTGATCAGCAGGAACGGGACCAGTACCACCATCAGGTTTAGAAAGGTGGTGACGTCGATCTCGTACGTCGTGCCAACGCGACGTTTGTAGTGATGTCGTTTCCGCGCCATGGCAATCAGGCCTCAATCGCGCGTTTTGCCCTGCGAGAGAAAACGTTGAGTGCCTTGACCGTGGCCATCTCGAGACTGTCGACAATGTCACCCGTCTTGCTGGTCAGGATGGCGTGAACGACCAGCAGCGGTATCGCAACCATCAGGCCGAAGGCCGTGGTGTTCATCGCCACCGAGATGCTGGCCGACAACAGGTCCGCCTTTTCGGCCGGGTTCGCGTTCGCGACGGCCGTGAATGCCTGGATGAGACCCATGATCGTGCCAAGCAGGCCGAGCAGAGTTGCGATGCTCGACGCCAGCGCCACGTAAGGCGTGCGCTTCTCGAGCCGCGGCACGATTTCCATCATGCTCTCTTCCATCGCGATTTCGATGTCTTCGCGGCGGCGTACGGTGCCCTGCAGCGAAAGCCCCATGTTCAGGACCCGTGAGATCGTCGATTCGTCCTCATTGGTCATCTCACGGGCTTCTTCGAATTCACCGCTGTCCAGGAGCGGTTGTACCTTGCTCCACACAAGCTGGTTCTTGTTGGTGACCAGCGTCAGCGTGACAAAGCGTTCGATCGCGATCGCAACGCCGAAGGCGAACACGATCAGGATCGGATACATGAACATACCGCCTGTCGAGAAGAAGCTGACAATCGAATAGAAAGCGTCCATTTTCTAATCCTCTTTTACAAAATATCCCGGATTCATCCGGTGCGACCTTCAGAATAGACAGGCGTCAAGACTGGAAGTGTGATGCAGAGCACAATCACGGATTATGTATGCTCCAAAAGCGCGCTTTCTTGATGCGCATCACACTGCATTTACCGTTCCTGCTTGCGTATCTCGTAGTACCTGAGTTCGCGCAGGAAGACTTCCTTGTCGACCGGCGTGGCGCGATCGTCGAGTGTGTCCTGGAGGCTTATAGCGTCGCCCATCTCCGACGATTTCCACGGCACAATGACGAGCGATTTTGGTGTTTCTTCATTACCCAGGATTGACATACCGGACATGGTTTTTGGACTCGAAATGCCGTCCCCGTTATTGTCGGTAGCCACCTTTTCCTGCTGCTTGTCCTCCGCAGCCGTGTCTTCGCCCTCGGCAAAAGCGGCTGGTGCCGCAAGCAACGCGATAAGTAAAATTAGTCGTGACATGTTTACTCCTGGCGGCCCATGCGATGGCGAAGGTCGGCAATCCACATTACCGCCTGGTCATCGCCCGGTACCGTCTTCATATACGCCTCGTATGACGTCAGCGCGCACTCGAGATCCGCAAGATAGAGGTCGCAGAGAATACCGAGGTTGCGCCGCGCGTGATGGTAGCCCGGGTACAACGCGAGTGCGGCTTCATAGCTGCTTCGTGCCATCGAGAAACGGCCCGTTTTGCGGTAGATAATGCCGAGCTCGTTATGCACGACCGGGTGGTCCGGGTTGAGTTCACGAGCTTGCAGCAGGTGCGTCTCGGCAGTCTCGAGATTTCCCGCACGATGCGCCGCTATACCCAGGTCGATGATCGGTCCGCTGACGTCCGGCGCGCTCTCGACCACGGACTCGAGCAGCGTAATTCCCTGGTCGGACCGGCCCTGTTCGATCAGCGTCAATGCCCTGTCGTAGTCGACGCGCACCGCATTGCTGACCGACACGGTCTCAGTAATCGTGAAGCCCACTGCTTCCTGGATTTCAATCTGTGCGCGCGTACGGGTCGTCGTGGTCGTCGTTGCGCAAGCGCCGAGAACGAGACACAGGGTTGCCAGGATGGCGAGTCGGTACATCATTGCGCACCTCCTGAAACGCTCGACAGCACGACGCGTCCGGCTGCTTCCTCGCTCGTTGTTTCGCTCTGCGAGACGTCAACGCCATCCTCTTCGCCGATCGCGGGTTCGGGAGCGATCGGCATTCTGTAAGCGTAAACCTCGACCGTGCCGACGAAGCCTCCGCTCGACTCGTTCTTCGCATACCGCCCTGGCATCAGATCCGCGAGACGGTCGAGACTCTTTTGCACCCAGGGGTTGAAGACGCCCGCGGCGAGTAACTCGAAGTTCTCTTCGTGAACTGCGATCCCCTGTTCTTCGAACGGGTACGCCTCCTCCTCGATAACCATCTCGTAGCTGTTCATCTCGGCTGCCGACAAGTCGGTCGGGCGCTCGGACTCGAGCAAAGACGCACTGAAGTTCAGGTAAACCTGGGCAATGTAGTAGGTCGCTGCCGCTGTCACTTCCGCCACCTCGTAGGAAACAAGGCTTTCGAGCGATTGCAGGGTCGCCTCCATGCTTTGCTGCTTGAGCGCCAGGCTATCCTCGAAAGGTTGCTTCAGCTCGAGGCGCGCGTACTGTTCAAATTGGCGCTCGACGAGTACGAGTGCGGCCCTGGACGCCAGGAAGCGGCTGCGATCGGATCGATCGGGACCTGCATTGCGGTCCTCCTCGACCATGTCGTTGAGTTCGTCAAAGTAACGCTGGTAATCCAACTGCTCATGATAGATCTCGGCAAGACGGTTGCGCGTCTCCATCGCGATATCCAATGGGCGCGGATACTCGCCGACATACTGTTCGTATACGCGTATGGCATCGTCGGTGACGTCGACTTCGTCGTACAATTCTGCCGCCGTCAGCAATGCCTCACGGCTGAGTTCCACGTCCGTCGCCTCGGCGGCGATGCGCTCGTGCTCAGCGGCCGACCGGGCCGTCTGGCCATCCTGTCGGTACACGTAAGCCAGTTGTTTCGTTGCGTCCGCATTCAGCTCGTGCTCGGGGTGGCTCACGCGGAACTCTTCCAGAACGTCGGATGCCATCGACCAGTCTTCAATCTTCATTAAGGCTGCAGCCGCGTCATACTCGGCTGAACTGCGAATTGACGACGTCGGCGCGACGGTTTTGATACGCAGGAAGTGCCCGGCCGCGGCCCGGTAGTCTTCGAGCAGGTTCGCCTGCTCCGCCTGCTTGTAAATTGATGCGGCCAGTCCATCAATGACTGCATCACGGGATTCGTCATCCAGCGGCGTGAGTTGCAGGACGTTGGTGTACGCCACCTCGGCATCCTGGTACTCGGCAATGTCGATCGACGAGTGTGCGATTACGGCCCAGGCCGAACGCCGCAGCGCCGGGTCCGATGCCGGGTATCGCCCGACGAGCCAGTGTGCCGACTCGATGGCACGCGCGAAATCCTTCATCTCGTACAGGTCGTCGGCGGCCGCGCCCAGAACGACCGGCGCTTCTTCATGATCCGGGAAGGTCTCGGCAAACCTCAAAGAACTATCGACCGTCGCTTCCATGACTTCACGCTGGCGTGCACCGGTAGCGACGGTCAGTTCCTGCCGGTATGCATACACTGCCGCATAACCCGCTGCGGATGCTTTCTCGTGGGCATCGTAGGAGTACGCGGTGCGTTCGTATTCATTGGCCGCATCGATGAAGTCCTGGTTTTCGAGCAGCAGGTCCGCCAGTTGGTAATTGACGCCCGGTGTGTCTGGGTCTTCCGGGAAGGACGCGAGGAGTTGGCGGTACCAGCGATTTGCCTCGAGGAAGTTCTCGGGTTTGTCCTCGACGAGGACCGCCTCCTGGTACAACGCATGGTAATGCCCCGCAAGGTCGGACAGGTTGGTCTTCAGGAAGCCGACGACTTCGGGCATGTCCTCGATGTCCATGTAGTCCCAATAGTCGGCGTCGAGTGCGTAATTCGTCGCAAACGCTCTCTTGGACTCGACGACGAGTTGTGCAAACCCGGCATCGGCATAAATGTCCACCACTCGCATACTGAAGTGCGGCGACTGCTTGTGATGCGGGTTGAGCGCGACAAACGACTTGTAGACCGAGGCCGCATCGTCGTATCGCAACTTGCTGAAGTAGAATTCCGCGAGATTCCTGTAGATCTTGTCCGCGTAAAGGCGATGACCGTTCTTCGAGAAGTACTCGTCGACA
This sequence comes from Gammaproteobacteria bacterium, assembly GCA_029881015.1. GTDB lineage: Bacteria > Pseudomonadota > Gammaproteobacteria > Steroidobacterales > Woeseiaceae > UBA1847. Next base: position 7,615 of record JAOUNK010000095.1, read on the forward strand.
GTCTCGGGCCCACCCTTGTTGGAGAAGCTGAGACTGATCACACGGAACGTGTCGTTAATACGGTGCTCGTCCTCATCCTCGTCGAGCGAGTCGAAATCGAAGCCGATGTCCTCGCGGTGGTCGAGCATCGCAACGAAGTTATCGAGCGCTTCGTCGTAGAAATACTGTTTGTAGAGGGTCCAGCCCTTCTTGTACAACGCCAGTTCATAGTAGCCCGATCCGGACCCGAGCGTAATGACGGCGCTGTACGCATCCTCCGCGTCGATGTACTTCTTGCGCACGAAGTAATACTCACCGCGCCGGAAATGCACCTCGTCGATATGCCTCGAGTAGGGATATTCCCGAACCAGCCGATTCATGACCTCCATGGCTTCGTCAGGCTGACCGATTTCGTCATAGGCGCGCGACATCTGGTACAGCACGCGGTCGTTGCGCTCATAGTCGGGGTACTGCTCCAGAATCTGCCGATATGTCGCGATTGCCTCGCGCGGCCCCGCCGGTATGGGCGCACCGTCGGCGCCGACCAGTTCGTCCTGGTAGTCTCGTGTCGGCGCGAGGAATTGCTCACGCCCCAGCGCTCGATTCTCAAATTCGGTATCCGACTCGTCCGGTCGCTTCGGTGTGGCAGGTTGCCGCTCGGTCACGATCGCCGCCGCCTCGCCTGCAGTCTCCGGCGCCCGCATTTCCGTAATCTCGCCGCTGCCGATGACGCCATAGGCCTGTTCGATCTGCAGATCCGCAAGGCGGCGCATCGCCTCCGGCGTCCGTGCATTTTCGGAGGTCTCGGCGAGATAGCGCCGGTAGCTCTGGGCGGCCCGCTCAAGGCTGTCTTCGAGCTGCACTTCCGAAAGGTCAGCCTGCACCTGCTCGAGCTCGGCCAACGTGCCCTGCTGTCGCACATTCGTCGAACAGGCAGCCAGGCACAGCACGGTGACACCACTTGTCAGCAGTACCCGTTTCATTCCAGCTCCTCCAGGCGTGCCTGTGCCTGCGTGGCGCGATCATAGCTGTCCGCCAGTGCAAAGCGCGCCTTGTCGCCGTAGTTTTCGAGGTGTTCGCGGCGCGCCATCAGCTCGTCGATGGCGACAAGCTCGAGCAGGTGCCCTTGCCGCGCCATGAGGCGGTCGATGCGCTCAACCGCCTGTTGCACATCGGCGCGCAAGCGCGTCATTGGTTTGTCGTAGCCGACGTAGCTGTGCGTTGCTGCCTGGCGGGAGCGAACGTACTCGTCGTACTCCGCCTGCGCCACGGCCATGGCTCCGTCCAGGCTGCGCAGATTCCGGTCGAATTCCGTAAACCGTTCGTGATACTCGGTTTCGAGTGAGAAAACGACCAGGCCCTTGATCCGCTGCAGCCGCTCGAGCAACGGGTCCTGGTCGGCGCGCTCGTTATTTGCCAGGGCCGTTTCGATACGATCCAGCCGCGCCAGGATCATGTGCTCCTCGGGTGTCGCCAGGAATTCGGGACGGGGTATCGTCAACAGGTCATCGCGCCGCTTGACCAGCATCTTGTGCTGCTCGAGACGCAGCCGCATGCGGGAGTCGAGCTTGCGGAAGCGCTCGTCAATTTCGGGGAGCAGCGGTTCGTAATGGTCGTGACGGATATCGACCATTTCCTCGTAGGCGTCGAAGCCGCCCTCCCAGGTCAGGAGCTTGTGCTTCAGGTCCGCAAGGTCGAGATAGTTCTGCAATCCGGTCTGGAAATCATGCGATGCCATGAGCTCCATCAGGTAATAGGTCTCCGGCGCCTCCGGCAGTGATCGCAGGCGAATGACCCAGTCTTTGTCCTTGCGAATCTCTTCGCGAATCAATGCTTCGAGGAAACGTCCATCGCGAATACTCTCGATCGACTCGGTCAGCCTTCCGGTCTCGGCAACGAATGCGTCGAGGGCATGTCCATAGTGGATCGCCGCGCGACCGTGAATGTCGAGCTTGCTGTAAGCGTACGGCAGTGCCAGCAGGGCCTCCTGCGTTGCTCTGTCGGTCACCTCACGTTCGGCGAGAATACTCCACGGCACGACCGCACGGTCGTATTGTTCCGCCGACAAATGGGCCCAGCCCGCACTGAGCAGAGCCTGGTTGGAGAGCGGTCCGTCGAGACGCACACGATTCAGGAAAGGTACCGCTTGCGTGAAGGCCTCTTCTTCCAGGTAGATCGTGCCGAGAACCAGGTTGGCCTTGTCGCGGATCGCGAGCTCGCCCGGATCGTCCGTGGCTATCAGGCCCGCCTTCTCGAGCTGCTCGAGCGCCTCGCTGCGACGACCGCTCTGCAGGTATGCAATTCCGAGATTGTATGCGGCAAAGCCGCCGTAGCTGTCGGAACTCTGAAGCTTTTCAAGGCTTTGCATTGATTCTTCTGGCCGCTCCTGGGCCAGG
>JAOUNK010000423.1 GCA_029881015.1 Gammaproteobacteria bacterium
CCGGCAATGCACTGACCGGCAGATCGTCGCCATGGCCACGCATCATCTGGGCCGTGACTTCGCGCACGAAACGTGGCGCGCTGGCAGGTACGACATCGTCAAGGGAGCGTTCGCTCGTAGCCTTTGCGGGCACGTTTACCTGGTAGAGGTGATCGAGTGCCGCATCAACGGCCGCGAAGTTCTTGTCGACAACCGCCTGTCCCTTGGAGTGATACGTCTTCTCGATCGCCTTCTTGATCTGTTCGATCGCCTCGTCCCTGGGCAGCACGCCCGACAGGGCAAAGAAGCATGCCTGCATGACCGTATTGATGCGCTTGCCCATCCCTGCTTCGCGCGCAACGCTCGTCGCATCGATCACGTAAAACTGGATCTTGCGATCAATGATCGTCTGTTGCACCGGCTGTGGCAGCTCGTCCCAGACTTCGTCCGGTCCGAAGGGGCTATCGAGCAGGAAAACCGCCCCTTCCGCAGCGTCCTTGAGAATCTCGATCTTGTTGACCTGGTCGAACTTGTGGCACGCGATAAAGTTCGCGGACTGGATCAGGTAAGGCGAGTGAATCGGCTCAGGTCCGAAGCGCAAATGGGATACCGTGCGCGACCCGGACTTTTTCGAGTCGTAGACGAAGTAACCCTGGCAATAGAGGTCGGTATTTTCGCCGATAATCTTGATGCTGTTCTTATTGGCGCCGACCGTACCGTCCGCGCCAAGCCCGAAGAACAGTGCGCGAGTGGCGTCTTTTCCTTCGATCTGGAATGACGGGTCGAACTCGAGACTGGTGTGCGTGACATCGTCGTTGATGCCGATCGTGAAGTGGTTCTTCGGCTCGTCCTTGAGGAGTTCCTCAAACACGGACTTGACCATCGCGGGCGTAAACTCTTTTGAAGACAGACCGTAGCGACCGCCGATAACGCGCGGCATCGATGCCCGCTTACCGGCAATCGTGGCTTCGGCCAGTGCCGTCATCACGTCCTGGTACAACGGCTCACCGCTTGCGCCGATTTCCTTCGTGCGATCCAGTACCGCGATCGATTTCACGGTGTCCGGTAACGCTGCGAACAGGTGTTCGTTTGAGAACGGCCGGAACAGGCGCACGTTCACCATGCCAACGCCCTCATCGGGCAAGGCATCGATCGTCTGCATGACGGTCTCGGCACCCGAGCCCATCAACACGATGACACGCTCGGCTTGCGGGTCGCCATAGTAGTCAAACAGCTTGTACTGCCGACCGGTTAGCACTGCAAGCCGATCCATCATGTCCTGGACGATGCCCGGCGTCGCGGCATAGTAGCTGTTCACGGTCTCACGACCCTGGAAGTAGACGTCCGGGTTTTGCGCCGTGCCGCGAATGAACGGATTGTCCGGGTTCAGTGCCCGCCGGCGGTGTTCGTAGACCAGCTGATCGTCGATCATCACGCGCATCTCGTCCTCGGAAACGAGATCGATCTTGCTGACTTCGTGCGAGGTACGGAAACCGTCGAAGAAGTGGATAAACGGCACGCGGGCTTTCAGCGTTGCCGCGTGGCTGACCAGGGCGAGGTCCTGCGCTGCCTGTACCGACGAGGCGGACAGCAGTCCGAAGCCCGTCGTACGTGCCGCCATGACATCCTGGTGGTCGCCGAAAATCGACAAGGCTTGCGCCGCCAGCGAACGCGACGCTACGTGAAACACCGTTGCCGTGAGTTCGCCCGCGATCTTGTACATGTTGGGCAACATGAGCATCAGGCCCTGCGAGGCCGTGAAGGTCGTCGTCAACGCACCCGACTGCAGCGCGCCATGCGCGGTACCAGCGGCACCCGCCTCACTCTGCATTTCAATAATATCGGGCGTCTGCCCCCAGATATTATGCTTGCCGAGCGCCGACCACACGTCGGCTGATTCTGCCATCGGTGATGACGGAGTAATCGGATAGATCGAGCAGATCTCACTGACCGCATAGGCAACTCTCGCTACGGCCTCATTACCCTCCAGTGCACGTTTCTCAGTCATGCTTGCGCCTCTTCAGTGGCGGGCTCATCGATCATTTCGATTGCATGACACGGACACTGTTCGTAACACACGGCACATCCCGTGCACTTGTCGAAATCAAATTTGTAGCGCTTGCCCTTACCCAGCTTGATGATCGCATCCTGCGGGCAGGCGCCGTAACAGCCGTCGCACTCGAAGCAGTTGCCACACGACAGGCAGCGCCTCGCCTCGAACAGTGCTTCTTCTTCGCTCAGGTTTTGCAGAACCTCGTCAAAGCCCATGCCCCTGCGCTCGATCGGCAGGCGTGACTGCTCTTTCCGCGGCGCATCGGTGCGATACCACAGGTGCAGGCGATCATGCCCGATAATCTCGTTGCGCGGTCCGCGCGTGTACCTGGCGTCGTTCAGGAACGCATCGATATGTCGCGCTGCATGCTTGCCGTGACCAACGGCAATCGTCACCGAGCGATCGCTGGGCACCATGTCACCGCCGGCAAAGATTCCGGGATGGCCCGTCATCATGTTGTCGTCGACGACAACCGTGTGGTCCCATTCGAACTTGATACCGGGTACGGACTCGAGGAAGGCTGTATCCGTATCCTGCCCGAGAGCCAGGATCAGCGAATCGGCTTCAAGCTCTTCGAATTT
>JAOUNK010000424.1 GCA_029881015.1 Gammaproteobacteria bacterium
ATGACAGCGGACGAGGAACGCACAATACGCAAGCGCATTCTTGATGCCCCCTGACTGAGGGGAAAGGGGACAGATTTATTTATATCGGATCTGATTCTGGTTTCAGGGGAAAGGGGACAGATTTATTTATATCGGATCTGATTCTGGTTCCGGGCCTGGGTTGGTCGTACTCTTCTAAAATAAATCTGTCCCCTATTATTCCTATTATTCAGGCGCCGTAACATCAACCTGAATAATAATTATGCCAATGCAGGCTCCATCACCTTGGCGACAAAGGGGGACGTCATAGCGCGGACTAGCGCGCCGTAGTTCAATTGGAAGATCACTTCTGTGCCGACCGTTAGTTCGAAACGTTCGGACTCCAGGATGAGGTGGTCACTGCTGGCTCCCATAACGTCCATTCCGTCAGGTGCTTGCAGACCGGATGGGTCGACATCCTGCTGTCCGACAGCAAGGATGGCTTGCGTTACCAGACCCCGATCCGCGACAGGCGGGACATCCCCGGATGCGTTTTGCGCAATCGTACCCAATGGCATCGACGGTTTAACCTTCGCCTCGATCACTTCGGCACACAGCGTGATGGCATCGGTATGCAGCCCGTCGATTGCTTGCCGATGGAGGGTTTCACAGCCAAGCAATATCGCCTCTCCCAGACGGAGATCGTTGATCCGACCGATCTCTGCGCCGCTCAGCGCCCATTCCAGGTTGGCGGAGTTCCCTCCCGATATGATCTCTACCTTGAGGTCCAGCGTCGCTTCGATAGAGTCCGCGAGCTCAGACAGTATCGCCATATTCTTGCCATCAGGCGATACGCCACTTCGGCACGCGAGGTTGGTACCAATACCTTTAAAGACGATATTCGGCAAGTTCGTCGTTTCTTGTACATAGCTCATCAGGTCATCTGGCATGATGCCTTCGCGGAGATCGCCCAACTCGACCATAAGAATCACCCCGTGGGTACGATTGGCCTTGCGTGCTTCGAACGAGAGCTTTCTGATGACCTCGATTTCGGTGTTGCAGCTTACATCGGCATGTCTGACGACCCGTTCCACCTGACTGAGCATCGGTGAACGGATCAGTGTCGTCGAAGCCGATACCTGGGCAAGATGCATCGCTTCAATATTCTCGATGCGCGAGTCCCCAAGTCTCTTGACCCCTGCCTCAAGAAACGCAGCGGCAATCTTCGCGGAGCCGAGGGTTGCCTTGGTCACGCCTGTCACCGAAATGCCACGCCTGCTCAAACGTTCGACCAGGGTGCGGGCATTGTGGCGAATCTTGTCGAGGTCAATTACCAGCCGCGGTGCCGGCTTCATACGGTAGCAGCCAGTTTCTCCTTGAGTATCGGAAAGGCAGTCAAAACCATTTCCACCAGTCGCTCGGGCGACCTGGTCAGAGCATCGGTGACCGGGATACCGAGTTCCTGCTCATACTGGGTGATTGCCGTACTCACCTCAATTTCGCTCATCTGCTCATGGTTGATCGTCAGACCAATGATTTTCGTATCGGCGAAGGTCTCGATTAGATTGATCTCACTGGCCGGGGTCGGCATTGCCATTTTTTCAAAGTCGCAACGCATGCTGCGCCGCGGGGCATGCTGCAACACAACGCCGTCGGGGCAACTTCCACGGAGAATGAAGGATGTGGTTGAGAAAGCGGGATGACTCAACGCGCCTTGCCCTTCAACAATGATGAGGTCGGGATTCTCGGTTTCGAACGCGTTGACGATGGTCGCTTCCAGTTCGCCAGCGCAGAATTGTGACGGCACGGCGTCGAGCGCAACGCCATACTTGGCGCCCTGGATCAAACCGGTCTGGCCTGTACCGATCATTACCGTCTTGACGCCGGATTCGTTGAGGGCACTGGTGATTATGTTGGCTGTGGTGCGTTTGCCGATAGCACAGTCGGTACCGAGCACAGCAATAACCGGGCAGGTAACTTCGGCAATCCGACCGCTGAACATGTGCAAATCCTTCTTATCGCAGGGTTTGCGTACATCAACAATCTCTACCTTGCTGGCGAGACAGGCTGCGGCAAAGACCGGGTCGTCATTCAAGAATTCATGTAGACCGTTGACAATATTCATCCCGTGGCTCATCGCCTCAAGAATGAGACCACGCTCGTGCTTCGAGAGCATACCGCTCGAAGGTGCCATGCCGAAAATAAAGAAATCAGGTACTGACTCTGCCTGCGCCAGTGAGTCAGCGAGATCGCGACAGATGGGAATCGCGTTTGGCTTTTTGTCAAGGACCATGCCGGTATCAAGCCCGGATTTTTCACTATCGATAACGGAAAGGATTTTATATTTTTCCGAAAGTCTGATCAGACCGTTGGCGGTTTTGCCGTCAATTTCACCAAAATTACCTTCACAATAGACGATCGCCGTGGGAACGGCTGGCTTGTCTTCGGTGGCACGAAATGGTCTTGGTATTACGTTGTGGTTTTGGGCAACAATCTTGAGGGCGGATTTGGACGCATTCAAAGACACGCTGGGCGGGACTTCTAACATAGCTACTCCTTCGAGTATGAATCTCAGAGGAGGCGACGGGATCATGCCGACCACTATTGGCCGATTATCAACGGGTAGTCCCAACTAAGCTTGGATGCTGTGG
>JAOUNK010000425.1 GCA_029881015.1 Gammaproteobacteria bacterium
TGTAGAACGTCTCCGAGCCTTCATGAATGACGATCTTCGTAGATACAACTGTATTTGGCAGTCGTGAAGTCGTCGTAAATCCCCATTGCATCGGCTTGTACTCCACAAACGAACCAAAATTCTCTTGCACCTTTTGGTGAAGCGACGCGAATTCTTGTTCCGAAACAGCCGCTTGCAGCCTAGGATCTAGGAGACTTCGAGCGTCTGAAAGTTGGCCTTTTGCAAAGGAATCAACAAACAAGTTCGAGGTCTCCAGCGCGCCCGAGTATTTGATTGATCGTTCCGTGATCGGCTCCTCAAAATAGTCATTGTCGCCTTGGCTGGAGTTGTGCGTTCCGTGAAGATTTACGTCGCATCCGCCCACAAGTGTCAGCGTCATAAAGGCAAGGACTAATGCTGAGAATACACACTTCATTGATGAAATCACTCGAATATAGGGACCTGTGAGTCGGTGATGCCAACGACCGCAATGGGTCATCAGCGGAACTCAATGATACCCTGAAATTAGCCGTTTGAGCGGCTGGTATTGAAGGTATAGCAGACCTCGCCATTCGTCGACAGCGGCCATTCGTGAGCGGCAAGTGTTGGGCAACAACCAGGTTGCTCGAGGGGCAGGTGTTGGCCGATGGTCACCACCTGCGCTGAGTGATTTACGACCTCAAAAGTGACAGAGCTAGTTTTCAGGTTCACTGCAAAGCACAATAGAAAAACTGAGTACTTTTACGCACTACATTGCCACATTCTTGAGCAATACTTTGCATATGAACAGAGTCTTCAAATCGATATTCTCGCGAGCACAGCTGGTTCAGACGCTCTTATGTGTGGCCCTGCTATTCACGACAGTTATCGGACACACCGCCGAGTACAGCGAAGCTGATGACATACCCGCGGTGACATCCCTGGTATTCAACGAGAGCAACATTGCACTGGCAGTCGTTCGAGATGCATATCGCACCACTTACTTTGTTGCCGATCGGGACAGCTATTCCTTCCTCGAAATCAGCGAGCTTGATTTCTACGCATTGTCAATGGATGAGCATATACAGAAGTCAACTTTCGAGAACGCTGCCTTGGATATCGACCTGGCATCCACCGATGATTGTGAGACAGAGGAGTATCCGTATGACAGCGGCGATTACGATAAGGCTGGTCGAAGGATACTGCAGCTAGCATCCACGGCGATTGAAGTTGAAATGCTGTGCGGGTCCAGTATTTCGAGCGCTGTGTCGCTCGATGATTCCGTCTGGTTTGGCACCTATACCGCAGGCGGCCATGGCGACTACGGATCGGAAGGCGTGCTGGTTGTACCCAAGAACGGAGATCCTGTTGTCCGCTTGGATATTGGTAACGACATCGTCTACAAACTCGTAGTCGATCCATGGTCATCCAACATCTGGGTTGTCACGCATTCGCAGCTGTTCCGGGTATCGGACGATACTACCGTACTGGCACGCTACTCTGCGTACCGTGATTTTGATGAACAACGACCTGTGGTTCGGGTCGACGCCTCAGAAACGCGAATTGAGAACAACCCGCTGGCTGTGTTGGCAGACTGGCTGGGTCCTGAAAGCCACCGTACGCTGTCTGAAGCTAGCAAGAATGGCGTGCAATTGCCCGGCGCAGAGCCACTTTATCGCTTTGCAATGTTTGGCAACTATATGTCCCATCAACCCCAATGGCCGGAGGAGCTGGCAGGTGCACTGGAACATGCACCGCCGACACTCGGTTGGCGTAAATTCGCCTGCCTGCTACCGGGCGACTACGCAAAAGAACTCTGTACCACCGACCTTGGCGAGTGGCCAAAGGCGGCTGATCGCTATGTGAGTATCTTGCAAGAGCGTTATCCCGGTTTTGTTATTACAGGTCCGGTATTCGGGCCAGAGGGCGATGAAGATTTCCGCGATAACAGGCGTTCACCGCAGAATTTTGCCGACGATATTCTTTTCGGCGACTTCAATTTCAACGGGGTTCGTGATTTCGCCGCGGTCTTGATCGAGCAGGGAGCTACGTCCGACCCGAATCCGGACAATGAGCCTGTCGGATTCGTTGTTATTTGCGACGGGCGATGGTCGTCCGAGAGCCTGATCGAATACAGCTGTTCCGATCTTACCGAGCGCAAGCCAGGAGGATTCAGGGCGGTGCTGGATTACATCGATTGGGCGCCGTGGGCGGACGCTCTGATCGCTCGAAGCCCGAAGTCGGGCGATCGATTCTGTCCATTCATGCTGCAAACCAATCAATTCAATGCGCAGACCAGGAAGGGCACGAAAAAGCTCTCGGTCATGAGTTCTTTCGGACCTTGCGATTGGTTCTTCTACCACATGGACGGAACGTATCGGGGCTGTCAGTACTGCGACGACGAGTAGCTCGAGAACAGGTTCCCTGGGGACGCTGACGCGTTATCGAGTCGCTAGCGGCGAGCGGTTTCCCGTCTTTCCGCTGGTTCCGGACACGGAAGCTGCGTGCTCAACGCAGATCTTGTATGCATCTTCAGCGGACAACGGCTCCTCGGTGATGCCGCATTGAAACTGGTCACCGCCAAGCTGTCGGAAGAACCGGCAGGTCTTGCAAACTCCAAAGGAACGTGAGTCGTTGAGTTGCTGCGCAT
>JAOUNK010000096.1 GCA_029881015.1 Gammaproteobacteria bacterium
TCGAACTCGCCGGCGACGACGACCTGGTCATCACCGTTGCCGACCACGGACCGGGCCTGTCGGCGGACCAGGCCGCACACATTGGCGAGGCCTTCTATCGGGGCGACCCGTCAAGGACAAGGGAGTCCGGTGGCACAGGGCTCGGACTGTATCTCGCGACACTGGTCGCACGTGCTCACGGAGGTACGTTGCGGCTACTCAGCGACCACGGTCACGGTGCGACGTTCGAAGTACGCATCCCCTTGACGGACTGATAAGCGGCAAGCGCGGCCTGCCGGGCCTGGCCATGGTCGACGATGGGCTCAGGATATGTTGTCTCGCCGGCGTCGGGAACCCAGCGGCGCACGTACCGGCCGTTGGGATCGAACTTCTTCTCCTGCAAGGTCGGGTTGAAGATCCGAAAATAGGGAGCCGCATCCGAGCCGCAACCCGCAACCCACTGCCAGCTCGCCGAATTGTTGGCGAGGTCGGCGTCGACCAGCGTGTCGAGAAACCATTCGGCCCCGGCCTGCCAGGGCACCATGAGATCCTTCACGAGGAATGAAGCGGCGATCATGCGAACGCGATTGTGCATCCAGCCTGTTTGCCAAAGTTGCCGCATGCCGGCGTCGACGATCGGGTAGCCGGTCATACCCTGCTTCCAGGCCTCCAGCAGGTCCTCGTCCGTCGACCAGGGAAAATGTTCGAACTCGCTGCGCAGGGGTTTTTCGGGCAGCTCGGGGAAGTGGAACAGGAGGTAGCTGCTGAAGTCGCGCCAGTGCAGTTGGCGCAACAGGGCTTCCCCGCCGGACGTTGCAAGCGCAGACAATTCGTATTGCCGGATCGCATGCCAGACCTGGCGAACGCTGATCTCGCCAAAGTGCAGATGAGGCGACAGCCTGGAGGTTGCATCCAGGTCGGGGCGGTCGCGAGCCGCGGCATAGCCCGAGAGTATCGATTCGGCCGCATCGATGCGTTGCAGGCCGCCGGTTTCGCCCGGCGTCCAGGCGTCATGAAACTGGCGCGCCCGGTCGTCCTCCAGGGACAGAAGCGCCAGATCATCGACCGACATCGAGCCAGCGGTCGGTTCGGCAAAGCTGGCGGCTGCAGGCGCAGGCACCGGCATGCCCGGTTCTCCCAGGGCCGCTGCTGCCTTCCAGAACGGCGTAAACACGCGGTAGGGCGAGCCGGACCGAGTCTTGACGGTCTCAGGATGGTGCAGGAGCCCGTCATCGACGGCATGAATGGCTATCCGCTCGCCGAGCAGCGCTTCGAGGTCCTGTTCCTGCTTCCTGCTGACAGGTTCGTAGCGCCGGGCATAGTACAGCGCCCGCGCGCCCGTTTCGGTACAAATCCCGGCCAGGACTTCAGGCGGCGAACCGCGGAAGACGCGCAGCGCGGAACCCCGCTCGCGCAGGTCGCTGTCGAGGCTGCTGAGGCTGTGGTGCAGCCACCAGCGACTCGCACTGCCTGCGTCCTGTTCGTCGACAACGTACACAGGGATAAGCGGTCGACCCGAAGCTACAGCCTCGAGCAGCGCGGAATTGTCAGAAAGTCGCAGGTTTCGCCGAAACCAGAGTAGTACGGGTTGCATCAGGAGAAGCCCCAAAACCAGGAATGATGCGATGTTAAGTTACTGAAACAAGACAATGTGTAAGCGAATGTAACAACACCACCCGGGCGGTTGTTGAGGCCCGGGCCGCTCCGTATATTCGCCGCCATAGGATCTTGGAGGCCGCCATGAGCGCCGTAACTGAAAAAGCTGTCAGCTGGACCGAATCGGGCCTCGTTCCCGATGCCGTGGTTCGTGCCGGAATTCGCAGGCTACTCGAGAGCAAGCGCCGGGAAATCCACGCGGGTGACGAAGAATACGCCGCCAACGCGCTGAACCGGTTCGTGGAAATGATGAACGGGTCGCCGATCGCGCACGTGCCGGATCTCGCGAACGAACAACACTACGAGGTGCCGGCTGAGTTCTTCACGCAGGTAATGGGCGATCACCTGAAGTACAGCTGCTGTTACTGGCCGCGTGAGGTGAACAACCTCTCCGAAGCCGAGACGGCCGCGCTCGAGCTTACCGTGCAACGCGCAGGAATCGCCGATGGTATGCGTGTGCTGGATCTCGGCTGCGGCTGGGGTTCGCTGTCGCTCTGGATCGCCGAGCATTTCCCGAATGCAATGGTTACGTCCGTGTCCAACTCGTCGTCACAGCGCGCGTTCATTCTCGAGCGCGCAAGAGAGCGGTCCATCGGCAACATTGACGTCATCACGGCAGACATGAACGACTTCTCGACCGAGCAGCGCTTCGATCGCGTCGTTTCCATCGAGATGTTCGAACACATGCGCAACTATGCCGAGCTCTTTCGCCGCATTGACGGCTGGCTGCTTCCCGAAGGCCGCTTCTTCATGCACGTGTTCTGTCATCACTCGACCCCGTACGAGTACATCGACAAGGGACCGGGCGACTGGATGAGCAGGCACTTTTTCAGTGGTGGCATCATGCCGAGTGCCGACCTGCCGCTGCGCTTTCCCGCGCACCTGTGCATCGACAAGCGCTGGCACCTGAACGGCCGGCACTACGCGAAGACCTGCAATGCCTGGCTGCAGAATATGGACAGCAGGGAATCTGCCATCAAGCCGGTACTCGCCGAGTGTTATGACGAGGAAAACGCGGCCTTGTGGTGGCAGCGCTGGCGGATATTCTTCATGGCCTGTGCGGAATTGTTCGACTACGACGACGGTCACGAGTGGTATGTCGGTCACTACCTGTTTCGCAAGGCGGGTGAGTGACATGCTGTTTCTCATCAATTTTGCAGGCTTCGAACTCGCCTGGCTGTCATCGGTCATCGGTGGCGCCCGGGAGATGCCGTGGCTCGGTCCGCTGGCCGTGCTGATCGTGCTGGCGATTCACCTGTCCGCCGCGCGCAAGCCCTTCGACGAGTTTCTGCTGATCGCCTGCTGCGCGCTCATTGGCGCCTGCTTCGACAGTGCGCTCGTTGCCTTCGGGTGGGTCAGCTACAAGGCCGGCCTGTTCAGCGAGTACCTCGCTCCCTACTGGATCATCACCATGTGGATGCTCTTCGCGACGACGCTGAACGTGTCGATGCGCTGGCTGCGCGGCAAGCCCGGCCTGGCCGCCTTGTTTGGTCTCATTGGCGGGCCCGTCACCTACGCCGCGGGTGAAAAGCTCGGCGGGATAATACTGGCGAGCCCGGTTGCGGCCATGGTTGCGCTGGGGCTCGGCTGGGCGCTCATCATGCCCATACTGATGCGCCTGTCAGAGACCCTCGATGGCATGCCCGGCAGGCGTCGTGCCTGGGTTGCGGAGAGTAGCCGGTGATGCTCTATCCCTACTTGAATGCGCTCGCGGCCATCCTCGCCGTGGGTGTTGCAAGCTGGCTGGTCAGCCTCGCGAAGAAGGACGTCAGTTTCGTTGACAGCCTCTGGTCCCTGTTCTTCCTGATTGCGGCGGCGGTCTTCGCAATGGAGGCAGCGTCATTGTCCGCTCGAGGGACACTCGTGCTCGCACTGGTCGCGATCTGGGCGCTCCGCCTGTCGCTTCATATCACCGTGCGCAACTGGGGCGAGTCCGAAGACTACCGTTACCGGACGATCCGCAAAAACAATGAGCCCGGTTTCGCCTTCAAGAGCCTCTACATCGTTTTCGGTCTGCAAGGAGTCCTGGCCTGGCTGATCGCGTTGCCGTTGCTTCCTGCAATCACGTCCAATACCGCGCTGAACGTCCTTGATATCGCCGCCGTACTGCTCTGGCTCGTTGGCTTCGTCTTCGAGGCGGGCGGCGACTACCAGTTGGCGCGCTTCAAGGCTCGCGAGGACAGCAAGGGTAAGGTTCTCGAGACCGGGTTGTGGCGGTACACGCGTCACCCCAACTATTTCGGAGATTTCTGCATCTGGTGGTCCTTCTACCTGTTTGCCGTCGCATCGGGTGGCTGGTGGAGCATCGCATCCCCGTTGCTGATGAGTTTTCTCCTGCTCAAGGTTTCCGGCGTCGCGATGCTGGAAAGCACTATTGCAGAGCGTCGGCCCGAGTACGCGAACTACATTCGCAACACGAACGCGTTCTTCCCGGGGCCGCGCAAGACAACATCAATGAATGAGGCAAAGTCATGAGGCGCAAGTACCTGGGCGTTCTTCTAATCGCATTGTTTACGCTTACCATCGCTTCCGAAGCGCCGGCCGAAGACCGCGCCGGCGAAGTTGCGCAGTGGAACTTCGATGTCTACCTGAACGACAAGAAGGTCGGCAAGCACCTGTTCAAGGTGTCTGAGATGGGGGGCATCAGGCAGGTCCTGAGCGAGGCGAAGTTCAAGTACACCATTCTCTTCATTCCCGCTTATCGCTATGAGCACAGCGCAGCAGAGCGTTGGGAAGACGAGTGCCTCGTCGAGATCGATGCGCGCACGGATGCAAACGGCGAACGCATGCAGGTTGCCGGCGAGCGGACCGGTTCGGGTTTTCGACTGGTCGCGGGCGAGACACCCGCCGAGTTCCCGGAGTGCGTCATGACGTTTGCGTACTGGAACCCTGACTTCCTGGACCAGCCGCGCCTCCTGAACCCGCAAACGGGTGAGCTCGTCGACGTGAACGTGGAGAAGGTCGGAGATGAAGTTCTCGAAGTCCGTGGCGAGCCCGTCGCGGCGACGCGCTTCAAACTGACGGCCTACGACATCGACCTCACCCTCTGGTACTCGGCCAATGACGAATGGCTCGCGCTCGAGTCGGTTGCTGCCGGCGGGCACATCATTCGCTATGAGCTTTCCTGATATGAACCGACAAACAAGATTGGTACTCACCATGCTGCTGGCATTCGCTATGGCGGGCTGTGCAGCCAAGGGGCCTGAGATGCAGACAGTAGAGAAAGTGGACCTCGAGCGCTTCATGGGACCCTGGTACGTGATCGCGAACATACCCACGTTCCTGGAGAAAGACGCATACAACGCGGTCGAGACCTATAGCCTGAACGATGACGGCACGATCGCGACGCGGTTTACCTTCAGGAAGGGTGGCTTCGACGGCGACGCGAAGGAATACAATCCGAAAGGTTTCGTCCTCGATGAGGACACCAATGCGCGATGGGGAATGCGCTTTGTCTGGCCTGTCAAAGCGGACTATCGAATCGTCTACCTCGACGATGACTACACGCAGACCATCATCGGTCGTCAGGACCGCGACTACGTCTGGATCATGGCGCGCACGCCCGAGATCTCCGACTCCGACTACGACGAGCTCGTGTCCTTCGTCGAATCGCTCGGCTATGACACGAGCAAGCTGCAACGCGTACCGCAAAGCTGGTGATATCGTGAGGATCGCAATTATCGGCACCGGCATCGCGGGCAATGTCGCCGCCTACAGGCTACGGCAGCGGCACGACATTACAGTGTTCGAATCCGGGTCCCACGTCGGCGGTCATACCAACACCGTGGACGTCGAGGAAAACGGCTCACAGTACGCCGTCGATACCGGCTTCATCGTTTTCAACGACAGGACCTACCCGAACTTCATCGCACTGCTGGACGAGATCGGCCAGGAGTCGCAGCCCAGTGTGATGAGCTTCAGCGTCCAGGCCGAGAATAATGGCCTCGAGTACGCGGGTTCGTCCCTGAACATGCTGTTCGCGCAACGCAGGAACATTCTCCGGCCGCCGTTTTATCGCATGATCAGGGATATTCTGCGCTTCAACCATGCCGCGTCATCGCGGCTTAACGAGCTGGATGAGTCCCAAACGGTGGGCGCGTACCTGCAGAAGAACGCCTACAGCAACGCGTTTATCGATCAGTATCTCGTGCCTATGGCGGCCGCAATCTGGTCCGCGGAGCCTGTTGCCGTGCTCGACATGCCGATCGGATTCCTGGTGCGCTTCTTCTCCAATCACGGCCTGCTGCAGACCAGCAACCGGCCGACGTGGCGTGTGATCAAGGGTGGTTCACGTGAGTACGTCAGGAAGCTGGTCGCCGGTCATCGCGACCGCATACGCCTTGACAGTCCGGTGCAGTCCTTGCGCCGGCACAGTGACGGTGTGGAGGTGTGTTCGGCGGCCGGTGGCAGGGAAAACTTCGACTACGTTTTCGTGGCCTGCCACAGCGACCAGGCCCTGTCGCTGCTCGCGGATGCAACGGCTGCAGAGCGCGAGGTCCTCGGCGCGATTCGTTACCAGTCGAACGAGGCTATCCTGCATACCGACGCAAGCCTGATGCCCAGGCGTCGCCGCGCCTGGGCAGCATGGAACTACCACATTCCGGCCGATCGGCAACGCCATGTTGCCGTCACCTACAACATGAACATCCTGCAGGGTCTCGCGACGAGCAAGCAGTACCTTGTAACCCTGAATGACGATCGGCACATCGAGCCGCAGAATATCCTGCGCCGCATTCAGTACGACCACCCGATCTACTCGCGCGAGTCCGTGGTGGCACAGGGGCGCCAGGCCGAGATCAACTGTGACAGGACGTTTTACTGTGGGGCGTACTGGCGCAACGGCTTTCACGAAGATGGGGTTGTGAGTGCACTCAATGCGCTGGAGCACTTCGAAGCGAGGCTTGCAGATGAACAGCTGCATCTACGAAGGGCAAGTTAGGCACAGCCGCAAAAAGCCCGCGGTACATACGTTCAACTATCGCCTGTTCATGATGTACCTGGATCTCGACGAACTGCCGACGCTGTTCAGAAAACGCTGGTTCTGGTCTTCGTCGCGACGAGCGCTTGCGCGTTTCCGGCGATCGGACCATCTGGGGCCGGAAGAGCAGCCGCTTGCCGAATCGGTTCGACTGCTTGTGCAAGACGAAACCGGCCGCCGGCCGGAGGGTCCCATCCGCCTGCTCACGAACCTGTCGTACTACGGCTATTGCTTCAACCCGGTGAGTTTCTACTACTGTTTTGCGGCGGACGGCAAGACTGTCGAGTTCATCGTCGCGGAAGTCAGCAATACACCCTGGGGCGAACGCGATACCTACGTACTGGACTGCAAGAAACACGGCGAGCCGCGCTCGTCCTGGCATTTCCGGCCCGCGAAGAAAATGCATGTTTCTCCCTTCATGTCGATGGAGACCGAGTACAACTGGGTCCTCTCGACGCCCGCGGACAAGCTCGCTGTGTTCATGGCGAACTCGGCCGACGGCAAGCGTTTCTTCGACGCAACGCTCAACTTGTCCCGAAAAGAGATATCCGGAGCGTCGCTGGCCGGCGTCCTGCTCCGCTTTCCGCTAATGACCGCCAAGGTGATCTTCGCCATCTACTGGGAGGCGCTGCGTCTGTGGCTGAAGCGTTGTCCCGTTTACCAGCATCCAGAGAAAGAAACAGAGGTAGTTGTTCGATGAACTCCAGAGCGATTTCAATCGGCGCGCGCGATGGCGCCACTGAGACCACGAAGCCTTCAATGCTCGACAGGGTGGCGCGCCGCCTGGTGTTGTCTCGCCTGGAGGGTCTCGAGAATGGACGGATCGTCATCACGGAGCAGGATGAACAATGGTCCTTCGGGCAGTTGACCGAGGATTTTCCCCTGGGCGTTCACCTGCACGTAAGAAACCCGACGTTCTACAGCGATATTGCGTTTGGAGGTTCGATCGGTGCCGGTGAGGCCTACATCAACGGCTATTGGTCCAGCAGCGAGCTGGGCGAACTGTTGCGGATCCTGATCCGCAACCGGGACGTTCTCGAAAAGATGGACTCCGGCCTGGCACTGCTGGGCCGGCCGCTGCAGAAGCTGCTGCACGCGCTGAACCGCAACACTCGCAAGGGCAGCCGCAAGAACATTGCTGCGCACTACGACCTCGGCAATGACTTCTACTCGCTCTGGCTGGATCCGAAGATGATGTACTCCAGCGCTTTTTTCGAAACCCGGGAGACGCCGCTCGAGGACGCGGCGGTCGAGAAGCTGGACCGTATCTGCAGGAAGCTCGAGCTCTCGGCCGGGGACTCAGTCATGGAAATCGGTACCGGGTGGGGCGGATTCGCCATCCACGCGGCGACGCACTACGGCTGCCACGTGACGACGACCACCATCTCGCGGCAGCAACACGACTACGCGCAGAAGGCAATTGCCGAGGCGGGTCTCGAAGACCGGATCACGCTGCTGTTCAAGGACTACCGCGATCTGGAGGGGCGTTTCGACAAGCTGGTTTCCATCGAAATGATCGAGGCGGTCGGGCACGAGTACCATGATGCGTTCTTCAGGAAGTGCCGCGATCTCCTCAAACCCGACGGGCAGATGCTGCTGCAGGCGATCACGATCGCCGACCAGCGCTACGATGAGTACAGGAAAGGCGTCGACTTCATCAAGCGCTACATCTTTCCCGGCGGGTGCCTGACGTCGGTGACGGACATGTCGCGAACGATGACAGCGCACACGGATATGCGGGTCATTCACCTCGAAGATATTGGCCCCCACTACGCGACCACGCTGCGCCACTGGCACGACCGTTTCTTCGCTCGCCTCGACGAAGTCCGGGAGCTCGGCTACTCCGATGCATTCCTGCGCCTGTGGCAGTTCTACCTGGTCTACTGCGAGAGCGCGTTCATCGAGCGGGTTATCGGCGACGTGCAAATGCTCATCATGCGACCAGGCGCCCGTCGGGAGCATGTTCGATACTGAGGCGTTGTCAAAACTGCCCTCGAAATCGAGGTTTGAAGAAGAGTACACTTAGGCTGGCGTTGTCCATGGGATCTCGCAATTCCGGCCATGAACCTCAAACACTGTTTCAACACCCGGCAATTTCGCTTGCTGGCGAAGAAGCGCCTGCCTGGACCCATTTTCCACTACATTGACGGTGCCGCCGACGACGAGGTCACGTATCGGCGCAACACCCAGGCGTTCGATGATTGTGACCTCGTGCCGAGCGTCCTTGCCGGCGTCGAAGAGATCGACATGTCGACGACGGTGATGGGCAAGAAGATCGAAATGCCGCTGTTCCTGTCGCCCACCGCATTGCAGCGCCTGTTCCATCATGACGGCGAATACGCTGTGGCCCGCGCGGCGGAACGGTTCGGCACCTGGTTCGGGATTTCGTCACTGGCGACCGTGGGAATAGAGGACATCGGTGCGCGCATCGGCACGCCCAAGATGTTTCAGCTCTACTACCACAAGGACAAGGGGCTGACGAACAACATGATCGAGCGCTGCAAGGAGGCCAACTTCGACGCTATTGCACTGACCGTGGATACCATTGTCGGCGGTAATCGCGAGAGAGATCTCGTTACGGGGTTCACGTCGCCGCCGCGCTTGACCGCAAGAAGCATCTTCAGCTTTGCCGCGCACCCGCGCTGGACAATGAACTACCTGTTCAGGAACAAGTTCGAACTTTCGAATCTCAAGGACTACGTCGACGAAGGTACGAATGTCAGCCTGTCCGTGTCGGAGTATTTCTCCACGATGCTCGACCAGTCGATGGACTGGGTCGCGGCAGAGAACGTGCGCAAGCAGTGGGGCAAGGAGTTCTGCCTCAAAGGCATCATGTCGGTCGAGGACGCGCGTCGTGCGGTCGACATCGGGGCCACGGCGATCATGGTGTCGAACCACGGCGGACGCCAGCTCGACGGGTCCCGGACCCCGTTCGATCAGCTGGCAGAGATAGTCGATGCGGTGGGCGACAAGGTAGACGTCATCTGCGACGGCGGCATCCAGCGTGGCACACACGTCCTCAAGGCGCTGTCCGTCGGCGCGAAAGCCTGTTCCGGCGGTCGGCTCTACCTGTATGCGCTCGCGGCAGCCGGGCAGGCCGGCGTCGAGAAGACCCTGTCCAATTTCAGGGCCGAGATCGAGCGCGGTATGAAGCTGATGGGCGCCCGGTCGGTAGCGGGCCTCGGGAGGCACAACCTTCGCTACCGGCACCCGCCGCAAAACGCCTCGTGAGACTGTCGCAAGCACTGATCGAGTCGTTTGCCCGGTTCGTTGCCAATGACGAGGCCGTCGCGCTTGTCACGGTCCTGTCGACAGCGGGCTCGACCTACAGC
>JAOUNK010000098.1 GCA_029881015.1 Gammaproteobacteria bacterium
CATATCGGCCAGCCACTTCGTCGAAAAAGTGCGCTGGTGTCTCGACCGCCTCGGCGTAGAGTATGAAGAGCGGGTTTCAGGCGGCACGCTCGGCGCCTATTTTCGCGGCCGCACCGTGCCGCAACTTAAAGTGCGAACGGGCGTCGTCCGCTCGGTCATCGGCAACTCGCCCGACATCCTTCGCTATGTCTATGGACGCTACCTGCCGGACGACCCGACGGGCGCGGCCTTTCTCGAGCCGACCGCGGAGCGCGTGCAGCTTGAGCGGCGCATCGACGGTTACGGGGTCAGCCTGCAGATCTGGGTCTACTACCATATTCTCGCGGACCGGGAGTTAACGCTGCACGCATGGGGCGCGAACAGCGCCGCGACGCCCGCCTGGCAACGCGCCGCCCTGCGCCTTTTATTTCCGCTCCTGGCGCTTCTGATCCGCTTGTCGTTCAAGATCAATGACACAAATTTCGCCAGGTCGGTCGCCCGGATCGAGGAATTGCTGGCCGATGTGAATGCCGACCTCAGCGACGGCCGGCAATCATTGCTCGGTGGCGCCGACATCAACTTTACGGACATAGCGTTCGCCGCATTCACCGGGTTGTGGTTGATGCCGCCGGGTTACGGCGGTGGCAAGGCGGAGAGCGTGCGCATCGAAAGAGATAGGGCGCCGGATGCGATGCGCGCAGATATCGAGCGTTGGCTCGACGCTTACCCGGCGGCGGTCTCGTGGGTGGAGACGCTATATGAACAACGCTAGGCGTGCCGGGAAAGCCGGCACACTATTACTGGCGGCCGCATTCCTGGTGGCTTGCGCCACGAGCGAAGAGCAGGACGAGCGGCTCGAAGATACGGCCATCGCAGACTTCATCGCGGTCAATGAGCTGGCGTCGGTCGATGTCATTCGTACGATGGACCAGCTTACCTTCAAGGAAGTCAGCGACGAGTACGTGCTGGTCAGCACGCGCAGGGAAGATTTCCTGCTGCAGTACTTCAATCGTTGCATCCGCTACACGGACGGCCGCGTCGAGCCCGACTTTCGGCGGGACGCGCGCGCGCTGTATGCGGGAGCCGATACCTTCCGTGGCTGTCGTATCAAGGCGATCTATGCACTGGAGCCGGGGCAGGCCGACGAAGTTCGGGAAATCGCCGAGGCGTTCGCCAGGCAGTAGCGCGTTCAAGGCGTCGCGAAGCGCGTCCCGAAGGCATTGCCGTCCAGCCATGCCGGCCGCTCTGTCTCCGTGGCAATGACGTAACCCATTCGCGCATGTGCCCGCGCAAAGCGCAGCGCCGAGTCCCAGTCGATCGGACGAGTCAGGTCGTCACTGGCCTTGTGGTAGTGATTCTCGAGGTGGTCGCGATACAGCGCCTCGCCATCGACATCATCGTCGAGCGAGGTAAATCCGGACACCAGGTAGACCGCCGGAATCCCCTTGCGCACGAACGAATACTGGTCGCTGCGCAGGAACAGGTTTTCTTCCGGCATCGGGTCGGGCGCCAGGGAGAAGCCCTCCGCCGCGGCCGCCCGCTTGGCGACGCCCTGCAGCGTCGAATTCTCCGAGCCAAAGGCAACGAGATCGGCGACCGGGTAAAGGAACAGCGGCATGTCGAGGTTGATGTTCGCAACGATCGAACCGCGCGGGACCGTCGGGTTGTTCACGAAATAGTCCGAGCCGAGCAGGCCATTTTCCTCGGCCGTCACAGCGACGAACAACACCGAGCGACGCGGTGGCAAAGCCGCGATGGCCCGGGCCGTTTCCAGCATCAGCGCGACGCCGAGCGCGTTGTCATACGCGCCATTGAAGACGCGCCGCTCACCATCTTCCGCCCGCGTACCGATATGGTCGAGGTGCGCGGTGTACACGACGTACTCGCCGGCAAGCACAGGATCCGTGCCGCGCACAAGGCCGATAACGTTTGGACTGGTGAGCGAAGCGTGTTGCGATTCGCCCGCGAGCGTAACCTCAACATTCAGGGCAGAGGATGCCGGTACCCCAGACTCGATGGCGGCCAGAGAGGCCTCGTAGCTGATCGGCGCATTCGCGAACAGGCGCTCCGTTGCCGGCTGGCTTACGCGCGCGGTCAACCGGATTTCGGGCGCATGATCCGCGGCGTCGCCGGCCGCGTTTATCCAGGTCATCGATGCGCGCGCGTCTATGCGCTTTTTCGACTCGTCCCAGGGCCACTTCTCTTCGGTGTCCCGGCTGCGCAGCGAAATGGCGCCTATTGCCCCATGCGCGGCGGCGGCCGCACGCTTGGCCGACGAGGTTGAAAAGATGGCCCGCTGCGCGCCGTCCAGCGAGTCCGGCGAGCCGGCGTACCAGGCGACGATCTTGCCGCGGACGTCGATACCCTCGTAGTCCGAGTAGCCATAGTCCGGCGCGTCTACGCCGTATCCGACATACACGACCTCGGCGCGCACCGTCGCGGACGTCGCGGCCGGGTTCGCGCGGACGTTGAAATCATCGCGGTACACCAGCGCTTCGTCACCGTCCGGCGTGTGCAGGAGGAAGTGGCTTGCCTCGCCGAGCGCCCTGTACGAGCGCAGGGTTACCGGTTGAAACCAGCCGCCCACCCCGGCGGGCGCCACGCCCATCGCGGCGAGCTGGTCCGCGACGTACCGTGCGGACAAGTCGTAACCCGACTCGCCGGTCATCCGGCCTTCGCGATCGTCGTGAGCCAGCCAGGTGACGTGCTCTTTCAGGGCGCGTTTGCGGATAAGGTGCAGCGAATCGTCAAGTGTCGCCGGCGGCGAGATGGAACAGGCGACGAGCACGACAGCCGGTAGCAGAGAGGCGCGCGCAGCCCGCCGACAGGACGGTCGGGCCATCAGGACTTCTGCTTGTCCTGGTAGACCGAACTGATCTCCAGCATCTTGCTTTCGATCCAGTCCTGCACAATGAGATTCGTTTCCTTGGGCGGGCGACCCTGCGCGCTAATCGGCGGCCCGATGCAAAAGCGCACGATCCCGGGGGTCTTGGTGAATCGGAGTCGAGGCCAGAAGTCGCCGGCGTTATGGGCAACCGGAACGATCAGCACATCGGCCTCCTGGGCCAGCGCCGCGCCGGACACACCGTACCGGCGTGTTTCCCCGGGGGGCATGCGCGTACCCTCCGGAAAGATCGTGACCCACACACCCCTGGCGAGTTTCTTCCTGCCCTTCTGGATGACCTGCTTGACGGCGTTGCTGCGATCGCTGCGCTTGATCGCAATGGGCTCGAGTACCAGACCGATCACCCAGCCAAAAATCGGCGCCCAGGTCAGCTCGCGCTTGATGACCCATGCGGTCGGCGGAAACATCGGCACGTGGCCGTAGGTCTCGAGCGTCGTCGTATGCTTGATCATAATGACGCTGGGCTTGTCGGGGATGTTCTCGCGGCCCTCGACAACCACCTTCATGCCGCAGAAGAAGTCGCCGGCCCACAGGACCAGGTTGCAATAATGCACGACAATGGCGTGCAACCATGACCGCGGCGCCCAGAACAGCAGCAGGACGACGACGGCGTAAATAATCACCGAGGTGAAACCGAAGGTCAGGAACAACAGAGAGCGAAACCACTGTGTCATCGACCTAAGCATGTAGCACATCCTCGGCAAACGCGGCCAGGTCGTCGAACACGGGCACGCCGCGCAGCGCGGCCGGGAGCGCGCGCGCTGTTTTCCTGCCATTGCCCGTGCGCACGAGTATCGGCGACGCACCCACGCTGGCGGCCGCCTGCAGGTCTCGCAACGAGTCACCGACAACCGGTACGCCGTCGAGCGTCGTGTTGTAGTGTCGCGCCAGTCGCGTCAGCAGGGCCGCCCGGGGCTTGCGGCAAGCGCAGCCGTCATCCGGGCCGTGTGGACAGACGACGATGCGGTCGACCTTGCCGCCTGCCGCGCCGACCAGCCGGCGCAACTTGCGGTGCATCGCACGCAGGGCACGTCGATCGAACAGGCCGCGGGCGAGCCCGGACTGGTTGCTCGCAACGGCGACCGTGTAGCCGGCGCGGCTCAGTCTTGCGATCGCAGCGATGCTCCCGGGCAGCGGCACCCACTCGGCGGCCGATTTCACGAACGTGGCCGAGTCCTGGTTGATCACGCCGTCACGGTCGAGTATCAGCAGCCCTTTTCTACCCGTCCGTGCGGTCATATCAACCGATGGAAAGTCGCGAAATGTCGGCAACGTCGAGGAAAAGAGCTCGAAGCTCTCCCAACAGCGCCAATCGGTTGTGGCGCACGGCCTCGTCCTCGGCCATCACCATCACGTCGTCGAAAAAGCGATCCACGGGATCCCGTAAACCGGCGAGTTCGTTAAGTATCTCGGCATATCGACGCTGTTCGAGCATCGGCGCGACCTTTTTCCGGGCGTTCTCGAGGGCGCCGTGCAGTGCCCGCTCGGCACCCACCTCCAGGAGGCCCGTGGTGACGGCAAGCCCTGCCGGGTCGCCGGCTTTACGCAGGATGTTGGCAATGCGCTTGTTG
The DNA here is from genome assembly GCA_029881015.1 of Gammaproteobacteria bacterium. Classification (GTDB taxonomy): domain Bacteria; phylum Pseudomonadota; class Gammaproteobacteria; order Steroidobacterales; family Woeseiaceae; genus UBA1847. The sequence goes on from JAOUNK010000098.1 coordinate 4,456, forward strand.
GCTGCGGCGAGGCTTTCTGCCTGGTCCAGCCGGGCGAAGGTCTGCACGGCGGCAAGACGACGCTCGAAATCGACCAGCGACGCGGGCTGGCGGGCCATGACCGCCTCGAAGGTCTCGACGCCGAGACCGGTATCGCGATCCAGGAAATAGCCGCGCGACCGATCGCTGATGAACCCGTAGAGATCGGCACAGAGCACCTCGGCGCCGATCTTGCCGTCGGGTTGCTCGGCAACGGCCCTTTTGATCATCGCCTTCAGGTCGATATCGATACCGCGTTCAACGAGGATCCGCACGATGCCAAGCGCGGCGCGGCGCAGACCGAACGGGTCGCGGTTACCACTGGGCTTCTTGTCGATCGAAAATACGCCGGCCAGCGTGTCGAGCTTGTCGGCGACGGCAAGGACCTGCCCCGCGCCGGATTCGGGCAACGCGTCGCCTGCAAAGCGCGGCATGTATTGTTCGGCAATGGCGTCGGCGACCGCCTCGGGCTCGCCGCCGGAGATGGCGTAATAGCGCCCCATCGTGCCCTGCAGGTCCGGAAACTCCCCCACCATGCCCGTGACAAGATCGCATTTCGCCAACGCGGCCGCGCGTTCGACCGTCGCGGCGTCGGCGCCGACCTGGCCGGCCACCCAGGCCGCGAGCCGGCCTACCCGCTGGCTCTTGTCGAAGACACTGCCCAGGCCCCGCTGGTACACAACGTCGCGCAGGGCCTCCTGGCGCGCATCCAGCGACTTGCGGCGATCGTTGTCCCAGAAGAACGCGGCGTCGGCCAGGCGCGGACGAATGACCCGCTCGTTACCTTCAATGACCTGCTCCGGGTCTTTGCTTTCGATATTGGCCACGGTGACGAAGTGCGGCAGCAGTTTGCCCGTGTCATCGGCGATCGGAAAATACCGCTGGTGAGCGGTCAGTGTCGACACAACCACTTCGCGTGGCAGTTCGAGGAAGACTTCGTCAAACGCGCCGACGATCGGCACCGGCCATTCGACGAGCGCGGCCACCTCGTCATACAGTGACTCGCCGTCGACGACCTGTCCGCCCGCCTGCTCCGCCGCATCTTCAACGCCTTCGCGAACCATCTCGCGACGACGCTCGAAATCGGCGATGACAAACCCTTTCTTCTCCAGCGCGTCCAGGTAATCGCCGGGCCCAGCTATCGGGATCGGCCCGCTGGAATGAAAGCGATGCCCGCGAGACTCGCGCCCGGCCGTGATCCCCATGACGGGCGCGTCGATGACCTTCCTGCCGTGCAAGAGCACGATCCAGTGAACCGGGCGGACGAACTCGGCGTCGCTCGATCCCCAGCGCATACGGCGCGGAACAGGCAGTGCTGCGAGCGCCCGTTCGATGATCCCCGGGACCAGATCCGCAGCCGACTTGCCGCTCTCCACGGTATTGAATACAAGCCACTCACCCTTGTCCGTTGCTACCCGGTCCAGGGCGTCGACGCTTGTCCCGCACTTGTCGGCAAACGCCGTGGCGGCGGCCGTGGGATTTCCGCTGGCGTCGAACGCGACTTTCACGGGCGGGCCTTTCTGCTCAACCGACCGCTCACGCTGCGCGTGCGCGAGTTTCCTGACAATGACGGAGAGGCGCCGCGGACTGGCGTAGCTGTCTACGTCGCCGCGCGCCAGGCGCGCGTCATCGAGCCCGGCAGCCAGGTTTTCCCCGAACGCGTCCATCAGGGCGCGCAGGGCCTTGGGCGGCAGCTCCTCTGTTCCAATCTCGACAAGCAGGTCGTCTGTCTTGCTCATGACGATGCTCCCGGGGCGACTGACGTCACCATCGGAAAGCCGAGCGCCTCCCGACTCGCGTAGTAGGCCTCGCAGATCGATCGCGACATGGTGCGTACCCGCAGGATGAAGCGCTGCCGTTCCGTCACCGAAATCGCCTGGCGCGCATCGAGCAGGTTGAAAGTGTGCGACGCGGTCAGCATTTGCTCATAGGCCGGCAACGCGAGCCCCAGTTCGATCAGTCGCTCGCACTCATGCTCGGCGTGATCGAAAATCCTGAACAGGGCCTCGACATCGGCCTCCTCGAAATTGAACCTTGATTGTTCGACCTCGTTCTGGTGATAAACGTCGCCGTAAGTGATGCGTCCCAGCGGCCCATCCGTCCAGACGAGATCGAAAATGCTCTGCACGTTCTGCAGATACATGGCGAGACGCTCGAGGCCGTAAGTGATTTCCCCGGTGACCGGGCGGCATTCGAGACCACCAACCTGCTGGAAGTAGGTGAACTGGGTGACTTCCATGCCGTTCAGCCAAACCTCCCAGCCGAGACCCCAGGCGCCGAGCGTCGGCGATTCCCAGTTGTCTTCGACAAAGCGGATGTCATGGATCGTCGGATCGATACCGATAGCCTCGAGCGAACCCAGGTACATCTCCTGGATGTCATCGGGCGATGGTTTCAACACGACCTGGTACTGGTAGTAGTGCTGCAGCCGGAACGGGTTGTCGCCGTAACGGCCATCCGTCGGCCGACGGCTTGGCTGTACGTAGGCGGCCGACCAGGGCTCGGGGCCGACCGCCCGCAGGAACGTGGCCGGATGGAACGTGCCCGCACCCATCTCCATGTCGTAGGGCTGCATGATGACGCAGCCGCGCTCTGCCCAATACTGTTGGAGCTTCAGGAGCAGGTCCTGGAAGCTCAGCGCCGTGGGCGATCTCTCGGTCTTCATTCAAGGTGTTTCGGTGACGGTAAAGGCGCGAAGTATAACGATTTTTGGGCGCCGGGAGACAGCCGGGTGCGTTACGCACCGAAATGGTGCATTACCGTGCCGATTTGCACTATAATGGTGCAACCACGGCGCAGCGATGCGCAACAACCCCTTAAAAAACAATCACTTAACTCATGCCCCATTTTGGCACAGTTCATGCAGCAGGCAAAGCAACGGGCCGCTGCTTGCGGCCGCTTTTTTTGACTGCATGAATACCGGAGGAAACCCCATGACACCCGCAGAGGTAATGGCCCAAATCAAAGAGGCCGAGGTCAAGTTTGTCGATTTTCGTTTCACGGACACGATTGGCAAAGAACAACACGTAACGGTGCCCGCGCACACCATCGATGACGATGTGTTTGAGGACGGCAAGATGTTCGACGGCTCCTCAATCTCCGGCTGGAAGGGGATCAACGAATCGGACATGATCCTGATGCCCGATCCGGCATCAGCGGTTCTCGATATCTTCCCGGACGAAGTCACGATGAACATTCGTTGCGACGTCGTCGAACCGTCGACGATGCTCGGCTACGATCGCTGCCCGCGCTCGCTCGCCCAGCGTGCCGAGGCCTACCTGCAGTCTACCGGCGTTGCGGATGCAGCTTACTTCGGTCCGGAGAACGAGTTCTTCGTGTTTGACAACGTCACCTGGGACGACACGATGCAGGGCTGCTTCTACAAGGTCGATTCGCAAGAGGGTGCCTGGAATACCGACCGCAGCTACGAAGAAGGCAACACGGGTCACCGGCCAACCGTCAAAGGCGGCTACTTCCCGGTACCGCCCGTCGATTCGCTGCACGACATTCGTGGCTCGATGTGTCTTGCCATCGAAGAGCTGGGCGTAGCGACCGAGGTGCATCACCATGAAGTCGCCACGGCCGGACAGTGTGAAATTGGTACTAAATTCAATACGTTGGTTCGCAAGGCCGACGAAGTGCAGATCATGAAGTACGCTGTCCATAACGTTGCGCATGCCTACGGCAAGACGGCGACGTTCATGCCGAAACCGCTTGTCAACGACAACGGTAACGGCATGCACGTGCACCAGTCGCTGTTCAAGGATGGCGTGAACCTGTTCTCGGGCGACGGCTACGGCGGTCTATCGGAAACGGCGCTCCATTACATTGGCGGCGTCATCAAACATGCCAAGGCGATCAACGCGTTTGCCAACCCCTCGACGAACAGCTACAAGCGTCTCGTGCCGGGCTTCGAGGCGCCGACGATTCTTGCCTACTCGGCGCGTAACCGTTCAGCCTCGATTCGTATCCCGTACATCGCGAACCCCAAGGGTCGCCGCATCGAAGTGCGCTTCCCCGACTCGACCGCGAACCCGTACCTCGCTTTCGCCGCCCTGATGATGGCCGGCCTCGACGGTATCCAGAACAAGATCCACCCGGGCGATGCCATGGACAAGGATCTGTACGACCTGCCGCCCGAAGAAGAGAAAGACCTCAAGCTTGTTGCTTTCTCGCTCGAAGAGGCGCTGGCCGCCCTCGATGCGGATCGTGAGTTCCTGAAGGCCGGCGATGTGTTCTCTGACGACCTGATCGACGCCTACATCGACCTCAAGATGGATAACGTCACGCGCCTGCGCATGGCGACGCATCCGGTCGCATTCGATATGTATTACAGCCTCTAAGGCGCAAAACTGTGAACCGGGCGGCATTTTTGGCCGCCCGGTCACTAGCCGGAAACGCATCTGCACTGCTATGCTGACAGCATGGAAACACGACCGATTCTTGTACTCCTGGGTCTCCTCGCGACAGGTGCCGTTGTTGCGGATACCTGGACGTGGACGGACGACGAAGGCGTGGTCCACTACTCTGACCGCCCGCACCCGGGCGCTGAGCGCATCGCAATTGCCGAACCGAACACGAGCCAGTCTCCGGCACGCGGCCGACGCTCGTCGAACGCCACGTCGCAGGATGACGATGCCGCCGATGAGGGCGATGCCGTTCGTTACAACAGCCTGGAGATTGCCGCTCCCGGTGCCGAAGAAACGCTATGGAACATAGAGGGCACCCTCAGCGTTTCCCTGTCCCTGAGTCCGGCACTGCAGCCGGGCCACCAGGTCCGGGTCTACTTCGACGGCAATCCGCAGATAGTCAGCGGTACGAGCTTCCAGCTGCAGAACGTCTACCGCGGCGTGCACAACCTGCAAGCCGAAGTGCTGGACGAGACGGGCACGATGATGATCCGCTCAAGGACGAATCGCTTCTACGTCCAGCAGAGCACCGTACGCTAGACAACGACCGTTCAGGCGGCGGACCGCTCCGCAGCCATTCCGGCAACATTCTCGACAGCCTGACCTCGGGCGTCATCCTGCTGGATGACTGTCTGCTCATCGTTGACCTCAACCCCGCCGCAGAGAACATTCTTGGCGTGAGCCGCAAGCGTGCACGCGGCCAGTCACTGCTGCGGCTGGTTGACGACGACCCGGAAATGAGCGAGATCCTGAGCCGCGTTGCCGCAACCGGGGATCACTATGCCAACGAACTACGGCTCGCCCCGACGGAGGTGCATGCCGAAGAGCGCATCGTCGATTGTCATGTCTCGCCCGTGAGCATCGGCGACGCGCGGCTTCTTGTCGAGATCGCGGACGTTACGCGCCGCATGCAGATCACTCGAGAAAATGCGCTGCTCATCCAGCACGGCGCCGGTCGGCAGATGATTCGCCAGCTCGCGCACGAGATCAAGAATCCGCTGGGTGGTATCCGTGGCGCGGCGCAATTG
>JAOUNK010000099.1 GCA_029881015.1 Gammaproteobacteria bacterium
ACGCAGCCGGCTTTTCCGAACAGGTCGCAGCTGCACGGCAGAATGCGCCGCCACGTGACGAGCCGCGCCCGGCTGCCGTGGATTCCGCGCCACCGGAAACTCGACCATTTCCAGCACCACCGACCAGCTCCATTGCCCTGCCGACGATTCACGAGCTGGTCGCGAGCGGCGCGATTTCCGTTCCGGAATTGCATGTCGATGTTCACGTCTACAGCGAGGCACGTGACGACCGCTTCGTCTTTATCAATATGAACAAGCACATCGAAGGTTCGCGCCTCGCCGAGGGGCCTCTCATCCGGGAAATCACGCCGGAGGGCGTGGTACTGGTCCAGGATGGCAAGACGTTCCTGCTGCCGCGAGACTAGGACGAGCCGGGCTTGTCGACCGCAATCAGCAAGTACCTCGACGGCGATGCGCTGGCTGCAGCGCTGACATCGGGTATCCACCGGGTCCTCGCCGAACAGGAGCTTCTGAATCGCATCAACGTTTTTCCCGTGGCCGACAGCGACACGGGCACCAACCTGTGCCTGACGCTGGGTGCGGCACTCGGCCCGCTGAACGCGCCCGGTGAAAAACACCTGGGCACGATGCTGGCCAAAGTGGCCGATGCACTTCTCGACGGTGCACGTGGCAATTCCGGTGCCATTGTCGCCCAGTTCTTCCAGGGCATGAGCGACTCGGCCGGCGAGATCACGCGCTTCACGACGTATACCTTCAGCAAAGCTGTCAGTGCAGGTAGTGATTACGCGCACGATGCGTTGTCGGCGCCGCGGGAAGGTACGATTCTATCCGTCATTGCCGCGTTTGCGCGCAGCATCGAGCACCAGGTGAGCAGTGTTCGCGAAGGCGAGTTCGCTGCCGTCGTCCGCAGTGCGCTGGAACGCGTCGAGACGGCGCTGGCGAACACGCCGAACCAGCTGGATGTCCTGCGCAAGGCGGGCGTCGTCGATGCCGGCGCAAAAGGCTTTACGGAACTGGTCGCCGGAATGGCCGGCTTCCTCGAAGACGGCACGATCGCACCGCTCCCGGACACGTCCATTGCCCGCGAAATCGAACCGCCCCCCGACTTCCTGGAGGCGGACAACGAGTCACATTTCCGATTCTGTACCGAGTGCATCGTGACGGGTACCGATATCGATCGCCGCAAGCTGCGCGAGGCGCTGACCGAACTCGGCGACTCGCTCGTACTCGCGGGAACCAAGCGCAAGGCGAAGATCCACATTCACGTCGATGAGCCTGAGCAGGTATTCGAGACGGCGCGCTCCTACGGTGAGGTCAGCGCCGAGAAGGCCGACGACATGCATCGGCAGCAGCACGCAACCCATGGCAACAGGCAACGCTTCGCGGTCATCGTGGATTCCGCTGCCGACATCGGCGACGAGGACATGGAGCGTCTCGACATTCACATGGTCCCGTGCCGGATCCAGTTCGGCGAACACGGCTACCTGGACAAGGTAGGCATCACGATTGGCGAGTTTTACGCCGAACTGCAGTCAAACCCACACCACCCTACGACCTCGCAGCCGTCGCCCGGCGATTTCCGGCGCCAGTTCCAGTTCCTCGCGAGCCACTTTGACGACGTGATCTCGATCAACGTCATGGGCGGGGCGAGTGGCACCTATGATGCCGCCTGCCTTGCGGCCTCTCACACCAAGGCGCGCGGCAAGGTGCATATCATCGACTCGAAAAACGGGTCGCTCGGGCAGGGTCAGCTTGCCGTTCTTGCCGCCGAGTGCGCGCTGGCCGGTGTCGATTTCGACCGCACGGTATCGATCGTCGAGGAACAGGTACCGAAAACCAGGAGCTATGTCATTCTCAAGGACCTGCGGTACGCGGTGCGCGGCGGACGCCTGCCTGCCTGGGTAAAGAAGATGGCCGGCCTGCTGCGCCTGACGCCGATCATTCGCACGACGAGCAAGGGGACGTTGGGGTTGAGCGGCGGTTTCTTCGGCCGCAGCAACTGGATTGAGAAGTTCGCGCGTCATGTCGCGAAACGCACGCCCGAGGGCCCTGTGGAAATCGGCATCGGCCACGCCGTTTGTGAGGACGATGCGCGGGAACTGGAACAGCATCTTCGCAGGCTTCTTCCGGACATACGCAAGTCATGCGTCAACGGCATCAGCCCGGCTATCGGCGTGCACGGTGGCCCGGGTTCCCTGCTCGTGGCTGTCAAGCCCTTCTTGTCAGCGCAGGATCTCGCCGACCGCGCTGATTAGCTCTTCGCCTTCGTTGCGAGCGTTGTTTACGCGACGATCCACGGGCCAGGCCTGCAACGCAGGCGTAATTGCGGCAACATCGTCGAGCAGGTCCTTCGAACCCGCGAGCCACTCACCCGCGGTATCGGCTTCGAGGATCACCGGCATCCGGTGATGCAACGGCGCCATGAACTCGTTGGCCGCCGTCGTAATCAGCGTCGTGGTTTGCAGGGAGTCACCGGATGCCTTGTCGGTCCAGTTTTCCCAGAGGCCGGCGAGCGCGAATGGCTCGCCATTCGCCAGCGAAATATAATACGGCGTCTTGACGTCGCTTTCCTTGCGCCACTCGTAGAAGCCATCGGCCAGAACGATGCAGCGACGGTGCCGGTAGGCGGCGCGGTAGGCCGGCTTTTCCGCAACGGTTTCAGCGCGCGCGTTGATCATGCGATTGCCGATCGCCGGATCCCTGGCCCAGAATGGAACCAGGCCCCAGCGCAACATGACGAGTTCGCGTTTGCTATTCTCGCCGTCGCGGATAGCGGCTATGAACTGGGTTGGCGCAATGTTGTACCTTGGCTGCACTTCGGTGGAACCAGCGGCACCGAACAGGGCCGCTGCGGCTTCACTGGGCGAGTAGAATGCAAAGCGGCCGCACATGGCTATTCCCGGATGCCGATGCCGCGCTGCATCAGGACCATGCAGCCGGTGAACAGCACAATCACGAAGACCAGCAGAATTGCATAGGCATGCCCGATGCTGATGTCCGAGGTGCCGAGAATTCCGTAACGGAAAGCGTTGACCATGTAGAGGATCGGGTTCGCTTTCGACACGTTCTGCCAGAACTCGGGCAACATTGAAATCGAATAGAAAACACCGCCCAGGTAGGTCAGCGGCGTGAGCACGAACGTCGGCACGATCGAAATGTCGTCGAATTTCTTCGCAAACACGGCATTGATGAAGCCGGCCAGGGAGAAGACGATCGACGACAAGAGGACGATCGAGATCATGATAAACGGATGAGCAACCTGCAAATCCGTGAAGAACAGCGCAATGATCGTGACCAGCAGGCCAACGAGCAAGCCGCGCAGGACGCCGCCCGCGACGTGGCCGATGATGATCGTCGCGTAGGACATCGGTGCGACCAGCATTTCCTCGACGTGACGCCCGAACTTGGCACCGAAAAATGACGACACGACATTGCCGTACGAATTCGTGATGACCGACATCATGATCAGGCCCGGCGCAATGTACTGCATGTAGTCGAAGCCGCCCATCTCGCCGATACGACGCCCGATCAGGTTGCCGAAAATGATGAAGTACAGGGTCATCGTGATAGCGGGCGGCACGATGGTCTGTACCCAGATCCGCAACACGCGCACCATTTCCTTGCGGATAATGGTCCTGACGGCGACGAGGTTCAGCGCGAGATTCACGCCTCGGCTCCCTTGTTCTCGACGAGATGCATGAACATCTCTTCAAGGCGGTTGGCCTTGTTGCGCAAACTCACGACGCGTATTCCCTGTGCGTTCAGTTGTGCGAACAGGTCGTTCAGGTTCGTATCGGGACCCTTCTCGACTTCGAGATCCATGTCATTGCGCAGCCGCGTCTTGAAGCCGGCCAATGCGGGCGCCTGCGCCAGCTTCTCATCGAGGCTCAGGACAAATACTTCGCGTTGCAGCTTGCGCAACACCGTACTCATGGGCGCGTCTTCGATGATCGTGCCTTCGTCGATGATCGCAATATGGCGGCAGAGTGACTCCGCCTCTTCGAGATAGTGTGTTGTCAGGATTATCGTGGTGCCGGCCTCGTTGATCTCCTGCAGGAAGTCCCACATCGAGCGGCGAATCTCGATATCCACACCGGCCGTCGGCTCGTCGAGTATCAGGAGCCTCGGTTCGTGAACGAGTGCGCGGGCGATCATGAGCCTGCGCTTCATGCCGCCCGAGAGGCTGCGTGCGATGTGCTCGCGGCGATCCCAGAGCCGCAGGGCGCGCAGGTATTTCTCGACGCGTTCCTTGCGCAGCTTACCGCTGAGTCCGTAGTAGCCAGCCTGGTTGATCATGGTGTTGCCGACCGTTTCCCAGAGGTTCAGGTTGATCTCCTGGGGAACGATGCCGAGGCAGGATTTCGCATCCTCGAGTTCCTTATCGAGGTTGTGCCCGAATATTGCCACTTCGCCGCCGGACTTGTTCACCAGCGAGCTGATAATGCCGATCGCCGTAGTCTTGCCGGCGCCGTTCGGTCCGAGCAGGGCATAGAAGTCGCCCGCTTCGACGGTCAGGTCGATACCTTTGAGAGCCTGGTTGCCGTTAGCGTAGGTCTTGGTGAGGTTCTTGATGGTGAGGGCATGCATGAGGCGGCGTATTGTAACCGCGTGTCGATGCCGATCACACCTTGTCTCCGATCCGCTCTGCCTGGCGCGGCATGCGGCAAGCCGCAGCGGGCATACGCCGGTACGGCACGAGTTCCCGGCTCGTCAACATCGACTGCAGTGCCCCGATCTGCGAGAAGACGCGCAGTTCCGGCAGGGCGCTGCCGCCGCGTCGCCACAGTCGCCTGGATAATGTGCATTCGCCGTCGAAGCGCGACTCGATGACCGGGCTGTGTGTCACCCGGTTCAGAATGCGAATCAACGTTGTCGAGGCGATCAGTTCGCACCACTGCAACGGCGCGCCCGTAACCAGTCGCGCGACGTAGGGATTCCGCCGCGCGAGATCCCAGAGAATCGCGAGTCCCGCGGCTTGCAAGGCGAGCAACTCCGTTGACACGTCGATCCGCGCATCGAGCAGATCCTGTTGCGGACCGCGGTCCAGCAGAGAACGCCACCTGCTGTCGTCGTGTTCGCTGAGCGAGAACAGCAGGAACGGCGTCGCGGCAAGCCGCTCCAGCCGGTCCCGCGAAAGGCGGGAACGATCCTCCGTATCCTGTCGCTGCAGCTTCAGCCAGGCGCGATTGAGCGCGTGGACGTTGGCGAGATCCTCCCGTGTCGGTCCCTCGTATTCCATACAACCTCCCCTTAGGTAGACGCCTCACGGCACTTTTTCGTGGCTATCTGGATTTTCTTTATATTTTATTGTAAGCCCATGTATGGATGTTATAGGGTATTCTAATACCATATATGGTCCTTTTCTATCACAAAGAGCGACAAATGAGACTCACCGACGACCGCTACGCAGGGGAACGCAGCCAGTTCGAGCTGGCCTTGAGAATGATCCGGCATGAAGCCCGCACCCGCACGATTCGTGAGTGCACGGGCCTTTCGGATGACCGGATCCGCAAGCTCTACTCCACCTATTTCCGCAACACCGGGCAGGCAGACATCAAGCGCCGCCGGGGCAAATCACCGCGCCAGGTTCAGCGCTACGTCAAGAACCCGGTGAACCAGTTGCAGGCGACCACTCTCGTCGCACTGTACTGTGCCGGGCTGCTGGTGCGCATCGATGAGCGCAACCGGGTACACCCTCGTTGGCCGCGACCTGACGTCGAGTTCGGTCACCGGCTCTGTCGCGCCTACGAGACCTACCTGCTGTTGCACGACGACGCAAAACTGAATTTCGAGTGGGCGTGGAATCTCCTGCAATGCATCGGCTACAACGATGAACTGTACCTTGCCGTCTGTGAACAGTGCGACGCGCGCTACGTGCAGGACGCCTACGCGCTGGACAACAAAACCTGTCCGAACTGCGAGATTGGGGCAACTTCCGGTACACTGGCGACGCGCGCACAAGGCACGCGAAAATAAGAATCGAAATACTAGGGAGTTAGACCAAATGCTAAAAGAATTCAAAGAATTCGCGATGCGTGGCAACGTCGTCGACATGGCCGTCGGTATCATTATCGGTGCCGCCTTCGGCAAGATCGTTTCATCGCTCGTTTCCGATGTCATCATGCCGCCGATCGGCATGCTTATGGGCAGCGTGAGCTTCAGCGAACTTGCCCTGGCACTCGGTGAGGGCGAAGGTGCGGCGACGATCAACTATGGGGTATTCATCGATACCATCATCAATTTCCTGATCGTCGCTTTTGCAATCTTCATGCTCATCAAGGGCATCAACTCGCTGAAGAAGAAAGAGGAAGAGAAGCCCGCAGAGCCGCCCAAGCCGTCAGCCGAAGAGACACTGCTGACAGAAATCCGCGACCTGCTCGCGAAGCAATGATCCAGGCCCTACGGGGCTGACAATCGCCACTATGGAAGACCCCAATGTCTTCGCGGGCGCTTTTGTCGACCGCAGTGGCGAGCGCCGCAAGGATCCTGACTGGCTGGCCGAAGCGATGTCGGCTGATACCGCTCGCTTCGTGCCGGTCTGGGGCGATCGCTGCCTGGTTGGCGGCGATCCGCCCGGCGCGATCCTGCTCGAACGCGTGCAGATCGACCCGTTCATCGACGAACACAACGTCATATTCCTCGGCCTGTTTCGTCACCAGCCCGTGTTCGCCGTGGCGATCGATGCCGAGCTCGAGCCGCCATTCGCCAAACTCGGCGAGTTCAAGGACCTGCGCTTTTTGGGAACGGTCCTGCCGGCCGATGAAGCCAACCTGGCCGCCCATGCCAGGGCTATTGTCCTGTGGCATGGCACGACCCTGTTCTGTGGCAAGTGCGGTTCGGCATCGCAGCCCGAGGCCGGCGGTAATTCCCGGCGCTGCTGCAACCCGGACTGTCACCAGGTCATATTTCCGCGCACCGACCCGGCAATCATCGTGCTCGTCGCCAACGGCGACCGCTGCCTGCTTGGCCGCCAGGCAAACTGGCCCGAAGGACGGTACTCGACGATCGCGGGCTTCGTGGAACCCGGGGAAAGCCTCGAGGATGCCGTTCGCCGGGAGGTCTACGAGGAAACCAATATTCGTGTAGGCGCGGTACGCTACCATAGCTCCCAGCCGTGGCCGTTCCCGTCAGCGCTGATGCTTGGCTTCGTGGCGGAGGCCATCACGGATGACATCCGGCTGAACGACGGCGAACTCGAGGACGCTCGCTGGTTCACGCGCGACGACCTGAAGTCCGGCGACGTCGGGCTGCCGTTCAGAATCTCGATTGCGCGGCGGCTCGTCGACGACTACATCCAGGATGCCTGACCATGTGCCTCATCGCACTGAGCTTCGGAGAGCATCCTGACTTACCGCTCATCCTCGCCGCCAACCGCGACGAGTTCCATCGGCGGCCCTCACAGGATGCACGCTGGTGGCCGGACAAGCCGGATGTTGTCGGCGGGAGGGACTTGCAGGCAGGCGGTACGTGGCTGGCCCTGCACAGAAATGGCCGATTCGCGACGGTCACAAACTATCGCGATGCGAGGGCGCCCGAACCCGGTCACCTGTCGCGCGGCCATCTCGTTACCGGCTTTCTCGGCAGCGATCTGTCGCCTGGCGAATTCCTCGGCACGGTCGAGGAAGATCGGTATGCCGGGTTCAACCTGCTCGTCGGCACGCGCCATGAAGTCGCATACCTGTCCAATCGCGAAGATGGAACACGCAGCCTGGCCCCCGGCACCTACGGTCTCAGCAACGCACTTCTCGATGGGCCATGGCACAAGGTCGAACGCAGCAAGGAGCGCCTTGCCTCGCTGGTGGCGCGCGGTGCCGTGACCGAAACCGAGCTGATGCGCCTGATGAACGATCGCAACAAGGCCCCTGCCGCAGCCGTCGAAACCGACCGCCTGGACTTCCGCACCGCGCACGCGATTACGGCCCCCTTTATCGTGATGCCGGATTACGGCACACGCTGCACGACCGTTGTCCTTGCCGACAACCACGGCAACTGGCGGTTCACCGAAAGACGCTTCGACCCCGCCGGCCGGCGGACCGGCGAGGCCACGTTCACGTTTAGCGAGTGACAGGCTACTCGTAGCGCAACGCGAGGATCGGATTCGAACGTGCGATGCGGATTGCGTGTCCTGCGAGCGCTGCCCGCAGGCTATTCGTCCCGTTCTACACCACCAAGGAACATGGCTCCGGCGTCGGCCTTGCACTGGCGCGGCAGGTCATGATCGCGCACGGCGGTTTCATCCGGGTCGCCGGGAACGATACAGGGGGAGCCACGTTCAGCCTCACTTTCTGAGCGGGCCGGCGCTTCGCTCAGGCATAGATCTTCAACAGCCACTCGCGAATATCCCGGATCTCTTCGGGACAGACCGCGTGCGCCATCGGGTACTCGTGCCACTCCACCGCGAAACCGGCGTCTCTCAACGTCTGGGCCGACAGCCGACCCCATTGCAGCGGCAACATCGGATCGAAACTGCCGTGTGCCATGAAGACCGGCATATCTCGACTGCTGCCGGCCCCGTCGATTTCTCCCGGTAGCGGCAGGTACGTCGACAAGGCCATCATGCCCGCAAGTTTTTCCTGCGTATGCAGTGCCGTGTTGATGGCGATCGCCCCACCCATGGAAAACCCGGCGATCACGATTTTGCCGGCAGCGATGCCGCGTTTCTTCTCGCGGCCGACCAGTTCTTCGAGGATTGCCGTGCTCTCGCGCACGCCGGCAGCATCGGCCCGGCCTTCCGCGTCCAGGCTGACGATGTCGTACCAGGCACGCATCGCCACGCCGCCGTTGATCGTCACGGGCCTCACCGGGGCGTGCGGGAACACGAATCGCAGGGGCAGATCCGCGGGCAGGCGCAGCTCGGGAACGATCGGCTCGAAATCATGGCCGTCGGCACCCAGCCCGTGCAGCCAGATGACGCTACCGACCGGGTCGTTGCCGGTTGTTACTTCTACGCACTCGGGTAAGGCCACTAGAAAGAGCTCCAAACATCGAAAAGCGGCGCAGTGTAACCCATTCAGCCGAAAAAAAGTGTCCTCGGGGCTTGCTATTTATGTGCATTGTCTATTTACTATGCGCATATTTATGCAGTTCAGGCAATCAACTCCACATGCCCCCGACGACAGAAGACCAGATCCAGCGGCGCTCGGCCATTCGTGAGTTGCTCAGGCAGGGACCTGCCGAGACGCAGGCCTCGCTGGTGAGCGCCCTGCAGGGTCGGGGTTTCGTCGCGACGCAGTCGAGCGTCAGCCGCGACCTCCGGGAAATCGGCGCCGTCAAGACGGCCCGGGGCTACGAGCTGCCCGCGCGCGAGGCCTCGAGCGAGGACCATGTCGCTGGCGTCGCGAACCTGCTGCGCACCGCGACAGCGGCCGGTCCCCACCTGCTCGTCATCCACACCGCCGTGGGTGCGGCACAGCGGGTCGGCCTCGCCCTCGACCGCTGTGATTGGCCCGGCATCGTCGGCACCATTGCCGGCGACGACACCGTATTTGTCGCCACGGACTCCGCGGCGGCACAAAAGAACCTGATAACCCGGATCGAGCGCACTGCGCGATCCTGACCCCGGAGATAGTTGTGAACAAGGACCAGTCCCCCATCATCCTCGCCTTCTCGGGCGGCCTCGATACGTCGTTTTGCGTGCCATGGCTCAAGGAACACCATGGCCGTGACGTGATCACCGCGTGTGTGGATACCGGCGGTATCGACGCAGAAGCCGCTGTCGCGCTGGAGAAGCGATCCCGGGCACTCGGTGCTGTCGAACACCTGCTCATCGATGCCAAACAGGAGTTCTTCGACACGGTCATCCGGTTTCTCATCGCCGGCAACGTGTTGCGCGGCAATGCGTACCCGCTGTGCGTGGGCGCGGAACGCGGCCTGCAGGCCGAGAAACTCGCCATGCTTGCCAGGGAGAGAGGCGCAACGACTGTCCCTCACGGCTGT
>JAOUNK010000426.1 GCA_029881015.1 Gammaproteobacteria bacterium
GTCTGGACGGGAAATGCCTACCGCAACTTCAATTACCTTGTCGCCTGCGCGGAGACTGGCGATGCACTGGCGATCGACCCGCTCGATTTCACCCGGTGTCTCAATGTTGCGAAGCAACGCGGCTGGACGATCACGCAGATTCTCAACACGCACGAGCACGCGGATCACACCGGTGGCAACAAGGGCGTCGTGAATGCAACCGGCGCGAAGGTAATCGCGCACAAAGACGCCGGCAAGCGCATCCCGAATATGGATCGCGGTGTCGGTGCCGGCGACGTCATCAAGGTCGGCAAGTCGGTGGAACTCGAGTGCCTGGATACACCGGGTCACACGATGTGTCACATTTGCCTGCTGTCGCACACGGACCAGCCTGCCCTGTTCTCCGGCGATACGCTTTTCAATGCCGGCGCCGGCAATTGCCACAACGGCGGCCACCCCGAGGAACTCTACGAGACGTTCAGCCGGCAGCTCGACGTGCTGGGCGAAGATACGTTGCTCTATCCCGGGCACGACTACCTCCTGAACAACCTGGCATTCACGCTCGACCGCGAGCCTGACAACACGGCGGCACAAGCCTTCCTGGACAGGTACCGCGGTCAGGACCCTGACAATGCGCTTGTAACCACGCTGGCCCAGGAACGTGAAATCAACACGTTCTTTCGCCTGCAAAGCCCGTCGCTGGTCGCCAGGCTGGCCGAGGATTTCCCGGAACTGGGCGAACGCCCCGATCCAAAGGCGGTCTTTCTAAAGTTGCGCGAGTTGCGAAATAGCTGGTAACTAGCGCTCGAAACGCCCGGCCGCCGCGTCCAGCGCTTGCCGTGTGCTGTCCTGACGGGAGGCCAGCCACAACCAGTACAGCGCACGATACAGGGATTGCCGCTCCTGCAGCTTCTCGCGCCAGCGTACGCCATTGCCGTCGAAGTAGGCATCGAGCATTCGAAGCGCGATCGACTCACTGAGTTCGTGGTGCTCGATCACGGTTGCCAGGTCGAAAAACGGATCGTTGTCGCAGGCGTATTCCCAATCCAGGAACATCACCCCGGGAGTCGTAACGATGTTCGCCGCGACAAGGTCGTTGTGGCAACAGCAGAGATTGTGCGGCTGACGCATCGTCTCGACGACCCGCATGCAATGCCGAACGAGTGCAACATCCGGATGCGCGATTTTCGCGACGTAGCGCCTTGCGGCGACGATGGGATCGAACGAGCGTCCCGTAAGCGGCAGCGCGTGTAATTGCCGCAATGCGCCCGCGAGGAGCTCGATATTACCGTCTTGCTGAAGGCAGCCGGGCTCCCACACGGTGCCCTCGACATACTCTGTCAGCAGCGTCCGCTCATCGTGGTAAAGCACGCGGCTGGCGAGTCCGCGTGCGGCGGCCACGGACTGGATCCGCGCCTCGATCGAACGCAGGTTGTAAGGCGCAACGCGGAGCTCGTCGTCGATCTTCAGTACCGCCTTGTCCGTGCCGTTGTCGACGAGCCAGGTCGTGTTCGTAAGACCGCCGGCCAGCACCGTCACTGCGGCGCCTTTCCAGCCCGGCAACGCGGCCAGGGCATCCTGAGGTAAGCGTCCCGCCGTCATGCCGTCTGCGCTCGCATCGACCTGGACCAGCTGACGAGTCCGATCGGGACCAGCACGATGTAGAACACGAACAGACCGGCCGTCGATTTCAGGTCACGCGACCAGTACAGGAACACGTACACGGCATCGATGACGAGCCAGTACCACCAGTTTTCGAGGACCTTGCGCGCGACCAGGAACGTCGCCCACACAGCCCCCCAGGTGGTCAGCGCATCGAGATACGGAAACGCGGCATCGGTACGAGTGTCCAGCATGTAGCCGCTGAGTCCGCCGCTGGCGAAGATCGCCGTGAGCGCGATTGCGTGCGTCGCGAGGGGCCACCTGACCACTGCCTTTTCCTGACCATCGTGACGGCCACTCGTCCACACGTACCACCCGTACACGGCCATCGCGAAATAAAACACCTGTAACGCAGTATCCATGTACAGCTTCGCAACGTAAGTCAGCCATACATAAATCGCCGTGCTGATGCCGGCACAGAACCAGCACCAGATATTCTGCCGTATGGCAAGCAGCAGGTACGCCACCGCCATCACCACAGCGAGCGTTTCCAGCGATATCAATGCCGGCCCGGGTGGTTGAACATCTTCATGACAAACACCCCTTTCGGGATCTGCTCGAACGTCGTGCCGATTTCTGCCTTTAAGGCATCCATGACGACATCGAAGTCACCGATCAACTGCGTGCTCATCGCGTTCGTCCAGACTTCGATGTCTTCGTAGGCGTTCAGCCGATCGATAACGTCCTTGATGGGCGGGATAAATTCCGCGTCGAGCGGATACAGGCTGATGTCGACAGCAATCTTCATTAGTAAAATCTCCTTTCCAGCGTCACGCCGACCTGCCGTGGGTCGCCGAGACGGGTGTACAGGGTGGCCGGAAAATCCGGCGGCTCATTGCCAAAGTAGAAGCCGCGTACCGCGTACCTTTCGTCGAGCAGGTTGCGCGCCCAGATTTCGACGAGCCAGTTTTCTCCCTCGAAACCGGCGCGCGCGTGCACGAGTTCGAAGG
>JAOUNK010000427.1 GCA_029881015.1 Gammaproteobacteria bacterium
ACGATGAAGCCTTTGCCGAAACCGTCGGTCGACACGGGCATGGGTCTCGAGCGTATTGCCGCCGTGATGCAACAGGTTCACAGCAACTACCAGATCGACCTGTTCGCGAACCTCATCCAGGCGACAGCCGACGTCCTGGGCGTCAAGAACGATGGTTCGAGTTCACTCAACGTGATCGCGGATCACATCCGCGCCTGTTCCTTCCTGATCGTCGACGGTGTATTGCCGGGCAATGAGGGCAGGGGCTATGTGCTGCGTCGCATCGTTCGTCGCGCTATTCGTCACGGCAAGAAACTCGGCACGGATGGCCTGTTCTTCCACAAGCTGGTCGCACCGCTGGTGCAGGAGATGGGCGGCGCGTATCCGGAACTCGCCAGGTCGCAGGCACACGTCGAGAAAGTGCTGGCAAAGGAGGAAAAGCGCTTCGCGGAAACGCTCGACCAGGGCATGGAGATTCTCGAAGCCGCGATTGCCGAGCTCGACGGCAAGGAGCTGCCGGGCGAAGTCGTTTTCAAGCTGTACGACACCTTCGGTTTCCCGGCTGACCTCACGGCAGACGTTGCGCGCGAACGCGGCCTGAGCATCGACCAGGCCGGTTTCGAATCTGCCATGCAAGCGCAGAAGGACAAGGCCAAAGCGGCGAGCAAGTTCGGCGCCGCAGGGGACGATTCACTCAAAACGGACGCGAAGACGGAATTCCTTGGCTACAAGGGCACGGAAGGCTCCTCCCAGATCGTCGCGTTGTTCAGGGATGGCGTCGCTGTCGACGCATTGGCCGAGGGTGATGACGGCGCCGTTGTTCTCGCAGCGACGCCTTTCTATGCAGAGTCCGGGGGACAGATTGGCGACGAGGGCATTCTCGTTGAGGACGGCAAGTTGTTCCGCGTGGACGACACGCAGAAGAGCGGTGATGCCAATGTTCATTTCGGTACGGTTGAGCAGGGCACGCTCAAGGTGGGCGACAGTATAGAAGCGGTTGTCGATGCAGAGCGTCGCCAGGCGATTCGGCTGAATCACACCGCAACGCACCTGATGCACGCGGCGCTGAGAAACGTGCTCGGCGATCATGTCACGCAGAAAGGATCGCTCGTTGCTCCCGAACGTCTGCGCTTTGACTTCTCGCACTACGAGGGCGTTACGCCTGAGCAGCTCCAGGAAATCGAGGATCTCGTCAATGCCGAGATCCGCAAGAACGTCGCGGCCGCCACAAAACTCATGACCTACGACGATGCGATCGCATCGGGCGCAATGGCGCTCTTTGGTGAGAAGTACGGCGACAAGGTCCGCGTGCTGCGACTCGGGGACTTCTCGGTCGAGCTTTGCGGCGGCACGCATGTCGAGCGCACGGGGGATATCGGTGTGTTCAAGATCACGCACGAAGGCGGTGTCGCCTCGGGTGTGCGCCGCATCGAGGCTGTAACCGGTGCCGGTGCCATGGAATGGATCGATGCCAACCAGCGGACTCTGGGTGACCTGGCTGGCATGCTGCGCAGCACGCCGGACCAGGCGGCGGCCAAGGTCGAGCAGCTCCTGAAGCGAACGAAAGACCTCGAGAAGGAGCTGGCCGCGGCGAAACAGGCACTCGTCACGGGCCAGGCGACCGACCATACCGACGCCGTAGAGGAGATCGCCGGCATCAAGGTACTGGCCACTCGCATGGACGGGGCGGATGCCAAGACGCTTCGCGACGCGGTCGACAAGTTCAAGGACAGGCTGCAGAACGCGATTGTGGTGCTGGGCTCGGTCGACGACGGCAAGGTGCGGCTCGCTGCCGGCGTGACCAGGAACAACACCGACAAGGTCCGGGCAGGGGACCTGATCAAGCCCGTCGCGGAGCAGGTTGGCGGCAAGGGCGGCGGGCGTCCGGACTTCGCCCAGGCCGGCGGCACGGATCCGTCAAAACTTGATCAGGCGCTCAAATCAGTATCCGCCTGGGTGGCGGCACAACTCTCCTAGCGCACTCAATTTCGAAATCAGCTAGTATTACAACAGTTTAAGGATGTACGACGCGTAAAAAAGAACGGGGCTTGGAGCCTCGCCAGGCAGGAGTAGGAAGCTATGCTGATTCTAACGCGACGCGCTGGAGAGACGGTCATGATCGGGGGCGATATCACGATCACCGTCCTGGGGGTCAAGGGAAACCAGGTCCGTATCGGGATCAATGCGCCCAAAGACGTCGCAGTGCACCGGGAAGAAATCTACGAGCGAATCCAGAGCGAAAAAGCCTCGGGGGAGACGCCCGATTCCGGCTGAACGGAAGCGGCGCTCAAACCACTTTACCGAGGCTACCTCTGACAGTACTATGCGCCCCTCAACGGAGAGATGGCTGAGTGGTCGAAAGCGCTCCCCTGCTAAGGGAGTAAGGGTTAAAAGCCCTTCGAGGGTTCGAATCCCTCTCTCTCCGCCACTGATTCCAAAGGCCCCACCCGGGGCCTTTTTCATTCCCTGTCCCTCAGGAGCAAACGTTCCCCGGCAAAGTCGATAACGAAATCGTGCCGTTTGAACAGGCTCGTCCCGGCTATCGCGGTCGGCCTCCTGTTCAGGTCAAGGGTGACAAACACCGGGAAATCGGCGATCAGGAAGCTGGTC
>JAOUNK010000100.1 GCA_029881015.1 Gammaproteobacteria bacterium
GTCGTGCAGGTCGAGCCCACGCGTCTCCCGGGCCATGCGTTCGATGAGCGACATGAAGGCATTGACGGCATTCGCAGCGCGTCCGTTGAGGTCGTCGCTGGCGATAGCCCCACCGGCGCGCCACATCGAGCACGCATTGGCGCGCGCGTAAGAGCGCATCATGTCGAGCGTACGGGCGCCGATACCGCGTGTCGGCTTGTTGACGATGCGCTCGAATGAGCTGTCGTCGTCCCGGTTCGAGATCAGGCGCATGTATGCGAGGGCGTCCTTGATCTCCATGCGCTCGAAGAACCGCAGGCCGCCGTAGACCCGATAGGGAATACGCGCGTTGATGAGCCCTTCTTCAAGTACCCGGGACTGGGCGTTCGAGCGGTACAGTATCGCCGCATCGGCGCGCAGGTTGCCGTGGTCGATCCAGTCGCGCAGCCGCCCGATCACGAAGTCCGATTCGTCCCGCTCGTTGTACGCGGCGTAGACGCGGATCGGCTCGCCTTCGGCGCCTTCGGTCCAGAGATTCTTGCCAAGGCGCGAAGCATTGTTCGCAATGACGGCGTTCGCGGCATTCAGGATCGTCGCGGTCGAGCGGTAGTTCTGTTCGAGCTTCACGATCCGCGTGCCGGGAAAGTCCTTCTGGAACTGGTGAATGTGCTCGACGCGCGCGCCACGCCAGCGGTAGATCGACTGGTCGTCATCGCCGACGACAAACGGCACACCGCCGCCGCCGGCCAGCAAGCGCAGCCAGGCGTACTGGATCGCGTTCGTGTCCTGAAACTCGTCAACGAGCAGGTGTTGAAAGCGTCGCCGGTAGTGCCCCAGCAGCTCCGCGTTGTCGCGCAACAGCTCATGTGCACGCAGCAGTAGCTCCGCGAAGTCCACGAGGCCACCGCGCTGGCAGATTTCCTCGTAGGACTGGTACAGCGAAATCATCTGGCGGCGATTCGGGTCGCCTTCGTCGTCGAGATGTCGGGGCCTCAGGCCCTCGTCTTTCTGTGCATTGATAAACCACTGGATTTCCTTGGGCGCCCAGCGGCTGTCGTCGACCTCGAGGTTCTTGAACAGCCGTTTGATCAGGCGCAGCTGATCGTCCGAGTCGATGATCTGGAAGCCCTGCGGGAGCCCGGCTTCGCGCCAGTGGCGGCGCAGCATCCGGTGCGCCAGTCCGTGAAACGTGCCAATCCACAGGTGTTGCACAGGCACATTCAGCAGTGCCTCGATGCGGTGGCGCATTTCCGCGGCCGCCTTGTTGGTAAAGGTGACCGCGAGCAGGCCGTGCGGCGAGACGCCCTCGACGTCGATCAGCCAGGCGGCGCGGTGCACGAGCACCCGTGTCTTGCCGCTGCCGGCACCCGCAATGACCAGCGCCGGCTCGGCGGGCGCGGTAACCGCCTGGCGCTGCGCGTCATTGAGGTTTTCGAGGATCGGTGTGACGTCCATCTGGCGCTGACACTCGGGTCTGTAACCCGCCGGGCAAAGCGCGAAAGTTTAGCAGTATTACTGGCTCCAACGAACGCCAATTAAGTACCGGGTACGGTCATATTGAATACGGATGTCGTTCGACACTCTCTCGAAGAACTCCGCCTCGGCAACCAGGCTGATGTGGCGCGTCACCCGGTACGTAGCGAGCAGGTTGCCGATGATGGACTCCTGCGTCTTGAGCCCGGCAGTCGGTTCGTGATACGCGAACGCATTGGGGTAGTCATAAAGCCGGTATTTCCCGCCTGCCTCCAGGTCGAAACGTGAACCGGGCGACCAGCGGAACTCGAATCCAAAACTGTCGCGAGAGTAGTCGTTGTACCCGACGTACTGGTCCGTGCGTTCGGTGCGCTCGATATCAAAGCCAAACCACATGTTGTCGCCAAGTCGCTGGCGGGCGCGCAGTGACAGCCCAACGTAGTCATAGCGAATATTCGGGTTGCCGATGCGCTGCTGGCCGTCCAGGTCGAAGGCCGGCCGGTCGCCGTAACGACGGCTGTAGTAGTTTGCGGTCACGCGTAGCAAGGACGTGCTGGAAAACTTGAACTGGCCGAAGGCGCTGACAAGGAAGTACTCGTGGTCGTACTCGGGGAGCACGCCCGCCTCGTCGTAGTTCCAGAGCTGGCCCTTGACGCGCAGTCCGAACGAGAGTTTTTCGCCGGACTGCCTGGCGTAGAACTCCGGGCCATAGCGCAGGTAGTTCATGCGATCGTCGACATCGGTGCCGCCGACGCTGCGGGGCTGGCCATTGTCGGGGTCGTAATAAACCTCGTTGTTCTGCGCAACCTTGAAAGCGCTGCGAACCAGGCGGTCGCGTGTGTCTTTCTTGCGTCGGTACTCACTGCCGAAGCTCAGTTCGTGCAGGTACTCGTTGGCATTCTCGAGTTCCTCGTCGGGGTAGTAGCGACCGTTCAACTGATAGGCGCCGTAGAAGCCCTCGAACGGCAGGCTATTGATCCTGTATTTTGCCGACAGGCTAACAGGCACGAAGGCACCGCTTTTGACTTCCGGCACGACGACAGGCCCGGCCGGGTCCGACCGGTCGGTATACGGCCGGTCCGGCGAACGGAATACATTGCTGTCGTTGCCGTAGCCGACGGTTGCATGCAGCTCGAGGTCAGTGAAATTGCGCTTCTCTTCGCGCTCCTCCACGAGCACCTCGAAATCGGTCGGTTGCTCCTGCGCCACGCGGATCCGCGAAATAGCGACCACGGCGAATTTCTGCAGCTTGCGATTGGTGTCCTGGTCGCGCGCCAGCCGGAACCAGCGCAGCGCCTCCTCCGTCTCGCCGAGAGCATGGGCATTCAGACCGAGGTTGTAGTGCGCCGCTACGCGCAGGGTCGGATCGTCGACGGCGCGCAGCAGATGCTCCCTGGCACGGATGTGTTGCCCGGCACGGTAGTGAGCGACGCCCGTGTTGTAATGCAGTAACGGGGTGTCCATCCCGCCGTCCGCGGCCTGGCTGTAGCGCAGCAGGGCCGCCCAGTAAAGGTCGTCACGGAACAGCCGGTTGCCGTCGGCAAAATACTGCTCTGCCGTCATCGCGTGCGCGGTGCCTGCCGGCACCAGCGTCGCGGCAGCCGCCAGCAGCGCAATGATTGCGGTGAGGAATATCCTGTTCTGCATGAAATACGTGGCCAAGCGTTATGTCAGATATGAGAGCATATCGGTAATTGCGCTGTCTAAACTATGACGTGGCGCAAAAAAATCCCCCCGATTGCTTCACAAACGGGGGGATTTCGGTGTTTTGGCCGCTCAGGGTCCGAAATGCCGGCTACGTGATGTCATCGTCGTCGCCATCGTCGTCGTCGCCATCGTCGTCATATTCGTCTTCGTCGATATCGTCGCCGTCTTCGAACTCGTTGTCGTCATCCAGCTCGTCCACTTCGTCCATGTCGTCGTGTTCGAATTCGTCTTCAAACTCATCCTCGAACGCGTCCTCCATTTCGTCCTCGGACTCGTCCTCGGCTGCCTGGTCGGATTCGTCCTGGTCGTCGGACTCGCCGTCGCTGTCGTCGTCTTCCCAGTCCTCGTCTTTCACGTCGTCGTCATCGGGACCGTCCATTTCGGCGATCGTGCCATCGAGTTCCGAAACGTCGTCCAGGACTTCCATCGTTACATCGAGGTCATCCATGCCATCGTCGGCGCGCACCGCCACCGGCGCGAATGACATCAATGTCAGCGTCAGGACCGCGAGAAAAATGTTCAGCTGTTTCATTGACCTACTCCGTTAGCTCACTTCTATGCGCAACCGAAACGTGCGGTCACGTTCTTCATGTTCGAGTCGCGCAAGCACGACGCCACCACCAGGTGTCAGTGCGACCAGCTTGAGCGGCAGGTAGTTCTTGCCTTCCACGAGACTGGTTTGCCAGGCGATTTCGCGCTGCCCGGGAAAACCGGCAAGTTCGACACCCTCAGGCAGCGTTACCGTCAGCGTTGCCCTGTCGAGCGCCGCAGCCGAAGCAAACATGAGGTTCACCGTGCGCGGTTCTTCAAGCGTCATGATGATACCCGGAATGCTCGTGTCCGGCGGTGGCAGGTTCGGCGTTGTCAGGAACGTGCCGGCGACGAACCAGAGAACCAGACCTGCTGCTACCGCAGAACCAAAGCCCGCCATTACCCAGCGATTGCGCTGGCGTCGCGAGCCTTCGTGCAGCGCGCGGGCCAGCGCCCGATCGTAGAATCCCGCCTCAGCGGTCGCCACCGGGTAGTCCTTTAGTAGCTCGAGGATCTCCCGATCCTGCCTGTCTGTATCGCTTGTCTGCATATTTCTGTTCTGCCTGATTGCTACACGAGAGAAATCAGGAAAAGGTTCCCGAACGCGTGAGAATTTCGCGCAAACGCGCCCGCGCGCGGTGCAGGCGGGATTTGACCGTGCCCACCGGGACCCCTATAAGTTTATGAATTTCTTCGAGTTTATAGCCCTCGGTGTCGTGCAGCAGCACAATCAGGCGATGCTCATCGCTGAGCTGGGTGAGCGCTGCGTCGAGCTGTTGCAGGCGCTCGTGTCGGCGCTGGTTGCGTTCCGGGTTGTCGGTGCCTGGAAGGCCTTCCAGGCCGTCACCGGGCAGGTAGCCCTCGTCAACCGTCTGCATGCGCCGCCGGGCAAAGCGTCGTTGCTCGTCGACAAACAGGTTGTACATGACGCGCGACAGCCAGGACCCCGGTTCGTCGATCGCCACAAGGTCGTCGAGCTTGCCGAAGGCCTTGATCAGCAGTTCCTGGAACAGGTCTTCGGCCTCGGCCTTGCGGCCGGTCAGCCGAAACGCCAGCCGATACAGCCGCTCGAAGTGCGGCCGCACCAGCGTTTCGAAAGCCTGTTTGTTCCGTTCCGAGCTCATGATACCGGGTAGTCTACATGGCAATGCCCCGACGCTTGGTCGTGGCGGAGGCACGGTTCGTCGATTTCTATTGCACTTTGCATTTTGCTGTCGGCCTGGAAGTCATACAATGGGCAGACGGCCTGGCGGGCCACGGGGAACGATAATGATCAAACTCAACGTCAATTCCGAATCCGTCACCTTCGATGGCGACGAAAGCACACCGCTCTTGTGGGTCCTGCGCGATCACCTGCAATTAACCGGCGCGAAGTACGGCTGCGGTGAAGGTGAATGTGGCGCCTGCACCGTGCATGTCGGCGGCAGGGCACGCAAGTCCTGCATGATCCCGGTCGGGTCCGTCGCGGGCCGCGACATCAAGACCATCGAAGGTCTCGCCCCGAGCGACACGTCCCTGCACCCGGTGCAGGAAGCCTGGCTCGAATTCGACGTGCCGCAGTGTGGCTATTGCCAGTCCGGCCAGATCATGGCCGTTGTCGATTTTCTCAAAAAGTTTCCAGCCCCTTCCGACGAAGACATCGACAGGAACATCGACAACCTCTGCCGCTGCGGCACCTACGTTCGAATTCGCAAGGCGATTCATCGTGCCGCGGAACTCATGGCACAGGAGGCGCGAACATGAGCGCCGCGGGAAAGGCCGGCGCAATGAATCGTCGACAGTTCCTCGTGCTCGGCGTGGGTACCGCGGGCAGTATGGTGCTCGGCCTCCCCGCCCTGGCGGCGGCCGGTGGCGACGGCGAGCGCACGATCGGGTTCTTCGTGCAGATCGATGCCGATGGCAGTGTGACAATCGGCAGCAACCAGCCGGAAATCGGCCAGGGCGTCAGGACGGCGTTGCCCATGCTGGTTGCCGAAGAACTCGATGTCGCCTGGGAGAACGTGAGTGTGCGGCAGATGCCGCTCGGCATCGTCAAGTCCGGCGAAGGGTATGCCTGGAAATACGGCGGGCAAGGCGTTGGCGGCAGCACGGGACTGACCAGCAACTGGGAGTACATGCGTGAGGTTGGCGCAATCGCACGGCGACAACTGATCCGGGCGGCGGCAGCGAGGCTGGAGGTCACCGAGCAACAATGCACGACCCGGCCGGGCCTGGTCGTCTGTGCGGAGCGCGGCATCGAAATCCCTTATGGCGACCTGGTTGCCGACGCGGCTGCGCTGGCGCTGCCGGATACGGCGCCGAAACTGAAGGCGCTCCAGGACTACCGGATAATCGGCACGCGCCGCAAGACCGTGGATGCGCTAGAGATCGTTACGGGCAAAACCCGGTTCGGTGCCGACACCGTGCAGCCGAACATGCGGTACGCGGTTATCGCGCGGGCACCGGTCCTGAACGCACGCGTGCTTTCATTCGACGACACCGACGCGCTCAAGGTTGACGGCGTTCTGGCGACGGTCGAGATCGTCGGGCCGAAACCCGGTGAACCCTACCAGGTGCTCGCCAGCGGGGTCGCCGTGGTTGCGACGTCGACCTGGGCGGCCATACAGGGCCGGGCGAAGCTCCGGATCAACTGGAGCAACAGCGAGAACGCAACGGATAGCAGCGAGAAGTTCTGGGCGGAGAACGATGCGATGCTCGATTCGACGGGCCAGGTCGTTCTGGACGACGGTGACTTCGACGCCGCGTTCGCCGCTGCGGACAGGAGCATCGTGCGCCGTTACCGCACCCCGTTCGTCGCACATGCGGCACTCGAGCCGCAGAACAGCTACGCGTACGTGCGCGACGATCGTTGCCATATCATTGCTCCCACGCAAATGCCGGCAGGTGCATCGCGCGCCGCGGCCGCCGTCACGGGTATTCCCCGGGAACATATCCACGTTGACATGACGCGCGCCGGTGGTGGCTTCGGGCGTCGCCTGTCCAACGACTACGTTGCCGAGGCGGCGCTGATCTCGAAGGCCACTGGCTGGCCGATCAAGCTCCTGTGGACGCGCGACGATGACATGAAGAACGACTTCTACCGACCTGGCGGAACTCACGAGATGCGGGCGGGGATCGACGCGGACGGCAAGGTGACCGCCTGGGCTCAGCGACTGGCGAGTGGCAGCAAGTATTTTCGCCGCCCCGACATGCCCGATGAGAATCTCTGGGAATCGGAACTGTATCCTGACGATTTCCCGCGTCGCATGGTCGACAACCTGCGCCTTGAGTATTTCCACAACGCGATCGGCCTGCCGCGCGGCTCATGGCGCGCGCCCGCCCATAACGTCAATGGTTTCGTCGTGCAGAGTTTCCTGGACGAGATCGCGCACGAAACCGGGCAGGACCCGCTGCAGTTTCGCCTGGACATGCTGGGCGAGTCGCGCGAGCTGGAATACGGCGGGCACGGCGGACCGACGTTCAATCCGGCGAGGCTCGCCAGGCTGCTCAGGTTTGTCGCGGAACGAATCGGGTATGGCAAGAAACTCGCGCAAGGGCGTGGCATCGGTATCGCCACGCATTTCACCTTCGGTGGCTATGCAGCGCATGCGCTCGAAGTAACGGTTGCCCACGGCCGGCTGACAATCGACCGCATTGTGGCCGCCGTCGACTGTGGGCTTGCCGTCCACCCGAACGCGGTTGAGGCGCAGCTCGAGGGCGGGACGATCGATGGCCTGAGTACGGCATTGGGCCTCGAGATCACCGTTCGAACGGCCAGGTGCAACAGTCAGGATTCAGCGACTACCCGCTCGCCAGGATCGAGCGCTTTCCGGCCAGCTTCGAGGTGCACATCCTGCCCTGGGATGACGTGCCGACGGGCGTCGGCGAAATGGGATTGCCGTCGGCGGCACCGGCTTTGACAAATGCCATATTCGCGGCGACGGGGCAGCGTATCCGGTCACTGCCCATTGGCGACCAGCTAAGCAGGCCCGCGACTACCAGCTGATCATGAACTTGAGGTAATGGTCGATCAGCAGGGCCGCAAACAAAAAGCCGAGGTAGCTGATGGAAAACCTGAACGTCTTCATCGGCAGCTCGACGTCATCCGGCACGAGAAACATCCGGATGGCGTAGTACAGGAAGAAACCGTCCAGCACGAGCGCTGTGAGCAGGTAGATCACGCCACTCATGCCGATCAGGTACGGCAGGATCGTGATGAGTGCCAGCAGGATCGTGTACAGCAGAATGTTCAGCCGCGTGTAGGCTTCGCCGTGCGTAACCGGCAGCATCGGGATGTCGACTTTGGCGTACTCTTCCTTGCGCGCGATGGCCAGTGCCCAGAAGTGGGGCGGCGTCCACACGAATACGATCAGGAACATCAGCAATGCACCCGCTTCGATCTCATTCGTGACGGCGGTCCATCCGAGAACGGGTGGTGCCGCGCCGGCGGCCCCGCCGATAACGATATTCTGCGGCGTTGCGCGTTTCAGCCAGGCCGTGTAGACAACGGCGTACCCGATCAGTGAAATAAAGGTCAGCACTGCCGTGAGTACGTTGACGAGATACACGAGGATGATCATCGAGATGATGCAAAGGACCGTCGCGAACATGAGCGCGGACTTCTCGGTCAGCTTGCCCTGCGGAAGCGGGCGGCCGCGCGTGCGCATCATCTGGATGTCGATACGCGCATCCAGTACGTGGTTGTAGACAGCGGCCGAGGACGATGCCAGGCCAATGCCCAGCGTGCCGAATAGCAGCGGCGCCAGGCCGGGCCAACCCGGAACAGAGACAAACATGCCGACGATCGCCGTGAATACGATCAGCATGACGACACGAGGCTTGGTCAGCTCGTAGTAGTCGCGCCAGTTGGTGTAGGTTTCTACCGTCGTATTCACTTGCGTTGCCATCTAGCCGATGCGGGACAGTTCGAGCAGGTGCTTGATGTCTTCGACCATGGAACCGGGGTCGATGCTCGGGTGGAAATAAAGGACGAGATTGCCCAGCGGGTCAACCAGGAAATAGCCGCCGCTTTCGAGTTCTGCGGGTGTCTTGTTCGCCAGCAAGTCACTGAGGCGGCTGTCCTGCAGTGTCACCAGGCCCTTGTGCTCATTCTCAAGCAGCACTGTATCGGGCGCGAATTCGCCGCGCAAGAAAACCCTGAGCAGGCGGTCCATTTGCTTGCCCAGCATCAGGCGTGACTGGCGCAAGGTGTAGAGGGATTGTTCACAAGCCGCATCGCAGGCGGACGAGTTCGAATAGATGAGCGCCCAGCGCCCGTCGCTTGCAGCATGCAGCGCCGAATCGGGCAGGATGTCGGCGAGATTGACGATGGGTTCGAGCAGCGCGCCATGGTTGGTTCGACCTTCGGGCGTCAGGTCCTGCCCCGCAAAGTACAGCCAGGCCGCCAGGGCCAGTGGCCCAAGGAAGACGGCAGCGACGAGGATCAGCTGTACGCGCCCTTTCTTCGTTCCGTGTTCACTCATTATTTGAAACGCTTTTTCCGATAATTCCAGATCAGGAGCCCTGAGAGCACGGCGCCCATGGCAAACCACTGCAGTGCGTAGCCAAAATGCTTGCCCGGCCCAAATTCCGTGGGTACCCAGTGGCGCAGGAAGCCGTGCTCCTCCTGGGGGTCCATCAGCAGCACGAAGGGCTGCACCTCGGCGCCCAGCGCCGCCGCGACCTCGTCGTTCGAAGGATAGACAGCGCTTTGCGGCCAGCTCTCCTGCGCATTGAAGGCATCGCCCATCTTCATGCCGGGGCGCGGCAAGGAGCCGGCACGCCCCCGGACCGTCAGGCGCTCCGTCGGCAGGTCGAGGCGGGCGGCATCCGGCGGCTCGCCGGTTTTCTCTATCCAGCCCCGATTGACGAGCAGAACGGGCTCTCCGCTGAGCCCGATGAGCGGCGTGATCACGTAGTAGCCGTAACGGCTGTTGACGATAATGTTTTCGAGCAGGATCTGGTGCTCGCGGTCATAGCGCCCGGCCGCCTGGAGGCGCTGGTACGGACGCACGTCCGTGCCGTGCTGCCAGGCCGCGAAACCGGTGTCGTCCTCGAAAAGCTGTTGATCTGCGCGCTTTTCGAGCCCGCGACTGATCTGCCAGGCCCCGAGACCGGCAAACTGGACGACAAGGAGCGCGCCGACCAGGAGCGGCAACCAGGACGGTAGTGGCTTTCTCGGT
>JAOUNK010000101.1 GCA_029881015.1 Gammaproteobacteria bacterium
TCTCCTCAAGCGTGGCAACGGTGCCGCTTGCGTCCCCGGTGTCGGCTTCGTAGTTGACGCCGTCGACTGCTGAATAAGCGCCGCCACCAATATTCATGGCCCACATCGAGGCGTCCGGCGCAGCGTCGCGCGAGCAGCCCGCGACGGCCATACAGGTCATTGTGATGAGTGCCAGGATGAACTTTCCGGAGATATGCATCATGGGTTGACGACCAAAGTGAATCCTCTGATATACTAGATGACAGCGTTGTCAATAACAAACCAGAAAGACGCGCGTTTCAACCATTAAGGGGTTAAGGGGATACAGTAGTGCCTAGTCTTGCGCAATTCCTAGGGGTCAGCATCGTATCGGCGAGCATCATCGCCGGACTCGCGGCCTCGCCCGCCCATGCCAGCCACAGCGAAGCGCGTTCGAGTTACCTTGCGCAGCGTGCAACGACCGACATTCGGGTCGACGGAACCGCCAGCGAACCCGACTGGGAGCGTGCCGGGTGGCGTGACATCAAATACCGCTGGCTTGGTCCGGAGTATGCGGCAGACGACTTTTCCGGCCGCTTCAAGGTCATGTGGACCCCGGAACGAATCTACATTCTCGCAGAGATCGTCGACGATATTCTGTTCGACGCCCATCGCGACCCGCTGGTGCAGTACTGGGACGATGACTGCCTGGAGATTTTTCTCGACGCGGATTACTCGGGCGGCGAGCACCAGTTCAACCACAATGCCTTCGCCTACCACATGTCGCTCGATAACCGTGCGATCGACATCGGTGCCGACCGCAAGGCCAGGGACTATACGCAGCACGTGCAAAGCCGCTGGCAACAGCATGCGGACAAGCTGGTTTGGGAGATCGGCGTCGACATCTACGATGATACCTACGTCGACGGTTCCTCGCGGAACCAACCGATGGAACTTGTCGCCGGCAAGATCCTCGGCTTGATGATTGCCTACTGCGACAACGACGGCAGCGAATTTCGGGAGAACTTCATAGGCTCGGAGTCCGTTCCGAGCGGCCCCAAAGACCGGGGATGGATTGACGCCGGCTTGTTCGGTGAGGTGATACTTGGTGACTAGTGCTGGACGTAAGAAAGACGTGCTTGACGCGGAACACGGTGACGAGGTCCAGGGCGAGTTCCTGAACTTCGCCGGTGAGCGGTACTTTGCAATTCACAAAGTAGACAAGATGGCACCGTTTTTCGTCAGCGTCGTCTCCGCAGATGATCACTGGATGTTCGCGTCGTCCACCGGCGGATTGACAGCCGGGAGAGTGTCACCTGAAACCGCGCTGTTTCCCTACATAACGGTCGACAAGCTTCACGATAGCGCCAATAGCACCGGCCCCCGCACCATACTGAGAGTGGGCAACGGCGCGAAAGCGGTCTATTGGGAGCCGTTCAATCGTGAGCAGCGTGGGCGATTGAAGTCCAGCTGCAATATCTACAAGAACACGCTCGGCAACAAACTGTGTTTCGAGGAGATCAATCACGACCTCGAGCTGGCGTTCAGGTACACATGGTCGACCAGCGCGGAGTACGGCTTCGTACGTCACGCCGAACTGGTGAACCTGGGAGCCATGACACGGAATATCGAGATCGTTGATGGCTTGCAGAACATCTTGCCGGCCGGCACGCCGATCTTCACGCAGACCAACTCGAGCAACCTGGTTGACGCCTACAAGTGGACGGAACTCGACGAGTCAACCGGGCTCGCCTTCCTGACACTGTATTCGGGAATTTCGGATCGCGCCGAACCCTGCGAGTCGCTGAAAGCCACGGTGGCGTATTCCCTGGGCCTCGACAGCCCCAGGATCCTTGTCTCGGATGGCCAGCTCAGCAAGTTTCTCAAGGGCGAAAGCCTGCAGCAGGAAAGTCATCGACGAGGCATCCGAGGGGCCTATTTTGTCAATCACGCCTGCGAACTGGCCGGCGGTGGCTGCAGCGAATGGCGGATAGTTCTGAATGCCGAGCAGAGCCAGGCGGAAGCGGTTGCACTGCGACAGAAACTGAAGAATCCCGGGAAAGCCGAAGCGGACATTCTTGGGTCGGTAGCAAGAGGTTCGGATGAACTGGCACGAATCATGGCCGCCGCGGACGGCTTTCAGGCGACGGCGGAGGAACGTGTCTCCGTGCACCACTATGCAAACGTCCTGTTCAATGTCATGCGTGGCGGTATCTTCGATGATCAATACCTCGTCTCGATGCGCGATTTTCAACGCACGGTCCGACAATTCAATGCGCCGGTTTTCGAACGCAACAAGGAAATGCTGCGCAGCCTGCCTGACCGATTTCGACTCGACGAGCTACTGGCCGCGGTCGAAGAACGCGGTGACCGCCAGCTGCACAGGCTAACGCTGGAATACCTGCCAATAACATTCGGCCGCCGGCATGGCGACCCGAGCCGCCCATGGAACCATTTCGCCATTCGTCTCAAGGACGAGCACGGGGAAGGCCTGCTTTCTTACCAGGGCAACTGGCGAGACATCTTTCAGAACTGGGAAGCGCTGGCATTCAGTTTTCCGGGCTTCATTGAGAACATGGTCGCCAAGTTCGTCAACGCATCCACAATCGACGGCTACAACCCTTACCGCATCACCAAGGAAGGCATCGACTGGGAAGTCGAGGAACCGGACAATCCGTGGAGCTACATCGGCTACTGGGGTGATCACCAGATCATCTACCTGCTAAAGCTACTGGAGCTGTCGCGGAGTTTTCATCCCGATACCTTGCGGCGCCTGCTGCGAGAGCCTCTTTTCAGCTATGCGAACGTCCCTTACCGAATCAAGCCCCTTCAGGACCTGCTCGACGATCCCAAGAACACCGTGGTCTTCGACGATGCGCTTGCAGAGCAGATCGAGAAACGTGTCGATGCACTCGGCGCTGATGGCAAACTCGTCCTCGACGACGACGGCAATGTTTACCAGGTCAACCTGCTGGAGAAGCTCCTCGTGCCGCTGCTTGCCAAGCTCGGGAACCTCGTGATCGATGGTGGCATCTGGCTGAACACGCAACGTCCCGAATGGAACGACGCAAACAATGCACTGGTCGGTCAGGGACTGTCGATGGTGACGCTGTATTACATGCGCCGCTACCTGAGCTTCCTGCAGGAACTGCTGAACGAGGAGACCGGGACATTCTCCCTGTCAGCCGAAGTGGCTGACTGGCTCGACAACACCGCGACTGCGCTCGCGAGTCTGCGTGCCGCGACCGGCAATGGGGACATCGACGACAGGTTGCGACATGGCTCCCTGTCCAGCCTCGGCACCGCGGCCAGCAAATATCGCGAGACACTGTACGCGCGCGGCGGGTTCGCCGGCAGCCGCTACCTCGACATTCGAGACGTATCGAAATTATTCGACGATGCGCTCGCGATGGTCGATCACAGCATCAAGGCCAACCGTCGCGATGACGGTTTGTATCACGCCTACAACGTAGCCGATTTCGACGGCGACTCGCTGCACGTGGCCAACCTGTACCCGATGCTTGAGGGACAGGTTGCGGTATTGAGCAGCGGCGCCATCAGTGCGACAGAAGCGGCCGATGTTCTCGATGCGCTGTTTGCAAGCGCGGTGTACCGCGAGGACCAGGACAGCTTCATGCTCTACCCTGACCGGGATCTGCCCGGGTTCCTGCAGAGAAACCAGATTTCGATTGACGATGTGAAAGCGATTCCCGTGCTGGTCGACATGCTCGATAGCGGCGACGACCGCATCGTGCTGAGGGATGCCGAGGGTACCGTACGCTTCAATGCGGAATTCACGAATGCGGGCGATGTCGAGGCTATGCTGGACGCGCTTCGCGAGCAGTACCCCGGCGTAGACAAGGCCACGAGGCGCGCCATACTCGACCTCTACGAAGCCGTCTTCCAGCACAAGGCTTTCACAGGCAGGTCTGGAACCATGTTCGGCTTCGAGGGTCTCGGGTCGGTGTACTGGCACATGGTCGCGAAATTACTACTCGCCATCGAAGAGAACTTCTTCGCGGCCTGCGACAGTGGCGCCGATTCGACAACGCTCACACGACTCGGCGACCTCTACTACCGGGTACGACGCGGCATAGGCTTCAACAAGACTCCCGCCGAATACGGCGCGTTTCCCACCGACCCTTACTCGCATACGCCAAAGCATGCAGGTGCACGACAACCGGGTATGACGGGGCAGGTGAAGGAGGAGATCCTGACACGCTTTGGGGAACTCGGAGTACGGGTTGGCGACGGCGAGGTGTCAATTCAGCCCGCCCTGCTGCGTGCGCGCGAGTTTGCAGCTCGCGATCGATCGTTTCGTTACCTGGATGTGGATAACGCCTGGCAGCATCTCGATCTGCCCCCGTCGAGCCTCGCCTTTACCTGGTGCCAGGTACCGATCGTCTACGTGCTCGACAGCAAGGCGGAATCAGGACTTCTCGTGACGTTTGACGACGGTACCGAGTCAGCGTATGCAAACCTCTCGCTACCCGCCGACGTGAGCGACGATATTTTCAGGCGCAGCGGTCGAATCCGGAAAATAACAGTCA
Source organism: Gammaproteobacteria bacterium (assembly GCA_029881015.1). Taxonomy (GTDB): domain Bacteria; phylum Pseudomonadota; class Gammaproteobacteria; order Steroidobacterales; family Woeseiaceae; genus UBA1847. Next base: position 4,509 of record JAOUNK010000101.1, read on the forward strand.
CCTTCGCCGCGGACAGGCTCTTCGGCGACTGAGAGAACGCAAATGTCCAACTACTACAAACGCAGGATGTCGCTTGCCGGCATCGACATCGCACCATTGACGACCGAGGACCTGCGGGGTCTCGTACGAAAGATCCTCGAGTCCAAAATACACGGGCTCTCGTTTAGTCCTTATGTCGAGGGCCAGGGGCCAGGAACGGTAATCGAAGAAGCGCGAATTCGCGAACGCCTTGCCATTATCGAGCCACACGTGCGCTGGATTCGGACCTTTTCGTGCACGGATGGGCACGAACGGATTCCCGCCATTGCTCGCGAGAAAGGCCTCAAGACCATGGTCGGCATCTGGCTCGACGACGATCACGAACACAACGAGCTGGAACTTGAGAATGCAATTCGAGTGGCCAGGGAAGGTCACGTCGACATCCTCGCCGTCGGTAATGAGGTGCTGTTGCGTGGCGACCTCAGCGAGGACGAACTTCTCGACTACGTTCGGCGCGCGAAAGAAGGCGCCCCAGGGGTCGAGGTCGGCTACGTGGATGCCTATTTCGAATTCGTTGACCATCCCCGGATTACCGCAGCCTGCGACGTATTGCTCGCCAATTGCTATCCCTTCTGGGAAGGCTGCCCGGCCGAGCACGCCCTGCTCTACATGAAAGACATGTATCGCCGGGTCACGCACGTCGCGAACGGCAAGCGCGTGATCATCAGCGAAACCGGCTGGCCCAATATCGGCACGGCCGAGGGTGCGGCTGTGCCGTCCTTCGAAAACGCGGTCAAGTACTTCGTCGATACGTGTCGCTGGGCCGACGAGGAAGAAATCGAGATCTTCTATTTCTCGTCCTTTGACGAGTCCTGGAAAGTCGGAGCCGAAGGCGATGTCGGTGCGTACTGGGGGTTGTGGGACAAGGATGGCGTGCCCAAGTATTGGCACACACCCGGGACTCAAAATTGACAGCGCTAACATTCAGGGCTTAGTCTGGCGCCCGGATAAATTTAAGCGCTCAAGTAACGACTATCATGCCGCGACCAACGATCGATGATGTTGCCACGCTTGCCGGGGTATCCATAAAGACGGTATCCCGCGTCGTCAACCGCGAACCCAACGTTCGCGAATCGACCCGCGATAAGGTCGACAAGGCGATCGCGAGCCTCGGCTATAGCCCGAATCCATCGGCACGCAATCTCGCAAGTCATCATGCACGCCTCATCGTACTTGTCTACGACGATCCGAGTGCTTATGAAGCACCGAGTTCGGGCTACATTATCAACATGCAGGAGGGCGCACTGAAAGCCTGCCGAAAGTCCGGCTTCGAGCTCTTGATCCATCCCTGCAACTATCGCAACAAGGACGTTGGCAAGGAATTGACGGAACTTATTGGCCAGGTCCGGCCAGCCGGCATTATCGTCGCAGCTCCGCTGTCAAACATGCCGAAGATCGTGCGTGCGATAAGCGCCACGAAGACACCTTGCGTGCGCCTGTCGATAGGGTCTGCCAATGTGAAGGAATACACGGTAGCCACGAATGATCGCGACATCAGTGCGGAGATGACGCGCTACCTGGTATCGCTGGGGCACCGTCGCATTGCTTTTATCCGCGGCAACAAGCAGCACAAAGCGGTAGGTAATCGCTTTGACGGCTATCGCGACGGGCTGCAGGAATCGGGTATCGCGTATTTAGAGAAGCTTGTCGTCGATGGCGACAACTCGATCGGCTCTGGCGAGCGGTGTGCCGAGCAGCTCCTGAAACTGAATCCTCGACCGACTGCAATTTTTGCCGCGAACGACGATATGGCGGCCGGTGTACTACGCGTTGCTACGCGCCTTGGAATAGAGGTACCTCGCGAGTTGTCCATTGCCGGATGCGACGATATCTCACTCGCACAGCAGTTATACCCCGCCCTGACGACGATTCGGCAGCCGCTGAGTGCCATGGCGGAAACAGCTTCTCTGGCCCTGATTGACGGGTCTCGTGGCAGACCGTCTGCGCCGATGCTGGAAACGATCCCGGGTTCGATCCAGGTACGAGAGTCGACGGCACCGCCACCTCAATAACAGCGCTCTGACGCACGAAGCGGATGCTGTCGAGGTAGATCGTCATGGGCGACCGCCGCCCTTGCGGCGTTACCACGAAACCGGTCTTCAGGCTCGACAGGTCCCGCCCCTCGAGACTCACGCGGAAGCGTTGCCAATTGGACGTCAACTCGATCGTGTCGGTCTTCTCGATGGCCGAGTCAGGATAGTCACGGTCCGTCCCAAGCAACCCGACCCCGAACGTGACCTTCTCACCGCCGTGCTCGCTGCGCGCCCACACTTCGACCGCGCTGGCACCGGCCAGGTCAATGCCGCCGTCCTGATCGCCCCAGTTGTTTGCCGGGTTCTGCCATGCGACCACGACCCCGTCAATATCGGGTAGCGCATGCCGCAAGTCTCCGCCCGTCCGGTAATCACCCGATTCCGCCCGCAGCGCCCACCGGAGTGTGACCTCCTCGCCTTCAGGATCCGCAACCGCCGGCACCCTGGATGAAATAGGGCTCACCGCCGCGCAGCAGCTGCCAGCCTTCGGCGGTCTTTTTGAGCTCCACGGGAATGGCCTCTGCCGTTGCGATGCCCGGCACCAGCAGAAGCCCCGTGACCAGTAGCGCGAGAACGTCGCGTACGCGCGCTAGCCTCCGTTGATCGTCACCAACCCGTCGTCAAAGTTCGGCGGCGTTGCGGGACGGTAGGTGTACCCCCATTCGGAAATCAGCGACAGCGTATTCAATGGGTCGCCCGGGACGAGCCGTGCGTAGCCGGTCGAATCGGTTCTGTACAGATCGTCGGCCGTTTTCTCGTTCAGGTTAACGGAGAACGACACGCCACCGCAGCACTCGAAGAATGTGACCGAACCCCAGAAGTTGTCGAACATCGATCGGTATGCACGCAATGCCTGCTCCTGGATCAGCGGGTCGCTATTGGCGTCGAACAACTCATGCAACGCACGCGCCGTATACCACTGGTTCTCTCCGGACGGGAAACGTGCCAACGCCGTGGCCCACAGGTAGAAACGCGCTTTAGCCCCTGTCGGTCCTGCCGGAATATTGTTCGCCAGCTCGAATTTCGTCCGCGCATCCGGGTCATTGACATTGAACTCGGGCGTTGCAACCAGTGCAAACGGATTCTCGGGGTCCTCGAGAACGCAGAGCTCGAAGCCAATCCCTGCGTCGGCACAGGCAAGATTCAGCAGCGTGTCCGTCGGCAGGAATATGGCGTTGATTATCTCACCATCACCTTCACCCGGTGATTCACAGCCACCTATGGCAAGTACACTCAAGGCCAACGCCAGCAGCGTGCATCGCTTTGCGGTCGGACGATTGATTTGTCGAGATTCGTTTTTCATAGTTTTTGATCCTTGCTTACCAGCGCACTGGCAATCAGAACTGGTACGTCAAATACAATACCGTCATGAAGACGTAGTCACCGTCGATGAGGGGATTGAGATCAGATTCAGCATCACCGGAGCGGTACAAGGTCCGGATTCCGATCCTCGTCGCCTCATTTTCACCCACGGCGGAGACGAACGATCCTGCATTACCACCCAACAGTATTGAGTAGTCGAGCTTCACCTGCTCCGGATAGGTAACGTTGAACTGGCGATAGAAATCGTACGGTCCCCAGGCATCTTTCATGAAGTAACCGGAGAACGTGTGTTTGCCACCGAATATCGCCTTCCAGTGAAGCTGCCAGTAATCACGAGTTCCGCCCTCAGGATTGCCGGTCGACTGGTCGAAGCCGCGAACGAGTTTCGTGATGTACTTCCGACCTGGTTTCGGGTTGAAGACCATGCGACTCGACAGGGTCCACACATCTTCCGCGGGCAGTCCCTGGCCGAATGACGCGTTGACGCCCAGCGGCTCCAGGAAGAACAGGTTTGCGTCGGTGAAGGTCGGATATTCCGTGTAATTTGCCCCGAAATCGAAAGCGAATCTCGCGTCTTCGCGCCAGTCGTTATCCCAGCGGTAGAACTCACTCGCGCCGGTCGGATCCCACTTGAACACCACCTCGGCGGAACGAGCTTCGCGATTACCGAGTACGGCAAACGGGTCGCCGTCGCGGTCGCGCGGGGTCAGGCCGGGATTCAGCACGCCGCCCGGGCCAATCGACGCTTCAATGAACGGATTCGCGTCGACGAGGTTGTCGCGGTACATGAGACGCGGGAACACCATGAGGTTGCCGAAATTCATGATCATGCCAGCCTCGTACTCACGCTTGTTACCCAGCCCCGAATACGGGAGGCGGCTCGGATCGTTGATGCCGAACACCTTGTGCACCTGGCCACCGTCGGCCACCAGGCCGGCGTGATGCGCCTGCACGTAGGTCTCCGTGCCGAGAAGCGGCATGGTCAGCTTGGCCTTGAAGCCGAGCGTATCCTCGAAATCGATCTGGTCGAGAATGATGTTGCCGCTGCCGTCAATGCGCGTGTAAACGTCATCAACTTTCTCGTAGGCCGACATGATGCCGCCCAGCTCGAGCTTCCAGCCGTTGCCGAATTCGCGCTCGGCAAACAATGTCGTCTGCCTGGACTGCCGCTCGGTGGCCTGGGTCGCGCTGGCGCCTTCGCCAGACCGGGCTACGTCTTCTGAGTGGATGAAGGTCCAGTCAAACTTCGCGAGGTTGAAGTCGTACTTCACGATGAACTTCGGGTTGGCGCCCCAGTAAACTTCGGGGCCCATCAAAACACGGAGGTTCTTCCACCTGTTCTTGCCCTGGATCTCGATGCCTTCCGGCGCTTTCGCATTCCAGATATCCATGCCGTAAACATCGGTTGCTTCATGCACCAGGCCGAAGAAGTCGCCTTCGTAACCCCAGTGGAATCGGGGCGTGTGATAGAAGCCCGTGATATCGAAGTTCTCGCCCTGGTACGTCGCTTCGAAGTCGTAGATCTCGACGCGCTCACCGGTACTCAACTCCGTCTCACGAACGAACTCGTTGCCGTCGAGCTCGCCCACCGTGAAACCGGTGACCGGGAGACCACGATCCCCGTAGGTAAACTCGAGGGGCTGTTTGTCGGCGACATTGCCGAGGATATTCAACGAGAACTGGCCCTCGAGATTCTGGGTTGGCTGGAACTCGAAATCGAGGAACAGCATCTGGCCATCCGAGAAGTCGATGCCGTTCTCGCCGTTGACGCGCACGCTTTCGTCGCTGCCGCGCATCACGAGTTCGCCCTGGAGCCGGCCGCCGGTAAAGGCCAGCTTGCCCTTCTGCTCGTCGTTCTCACTCTTGAGCTGGCGCACCTCGCCCTTGAGCTCGAGGTAATCCATATTGATGTCGTTGATACCCTGGTTGGACGCGGCCTTCT
>JAOUNK010000428.1 GCA_029881015.1 Gammaproteobacteria bacterium
TATCTTCAACGGCAGCATCATGCTCCTCGCGATGGTCGTGACATTGCCGTTTGCCATCATGGGTCACGGTGGTGTGGATGCCGTCATCGCGACGATTCAGCAGCACGAGCCCAGCCACCTGTCGATCATGGGCGGGCACGACTTTGTCTGGGTGATCGGCATTGCGCTCCCGACATTCCTGCTCCTCATGAGTGAGTCGAGCATGTACCAGAAGTTTTCCTCGGCGGACAATGCCAGGAATGCCCGGCGTGCAGTGATGGGCATGTTCATCGGTGTCGTGGTTGTCGAAACGCTGATGATGCTCATTGCCCTCGTGGGATTTGCCATCTACGCCGACGACCCCCGCTTCTTCCTGGCGGACGGCAGCATCAACCGGGCGATGGCTGAGGAGATTATCCTGCGCATCGGTTTCGAGCAGTTACCGGTCGTCATCGGCTCGTTGCTGCTTGCCGCCGGCGCGGCCATCGTCATCTCCACGGGCAACACGTTCCTGATGGTGACCTCGACCAACGTCACTCGCGATATCTTCCAGGCGTTTTTCTACCGCAACGCAACCTCGTCCCAGGTCGTGTGGATTCAGCGTGCCTGTATCGTCGCTATCGGTGTGCTCGCGTACCTGATGATGAGCCAGTTCGAAACGATTCTCGAAATGGCCCTGATGTCCTACACCATGATCGGCGCGTCCCTCGCACCACCGCTGCTGGCCGCTTTCTTCTGGAAACGCGTGACCCGGATAGCGGGCGTGCTCTCGATTGCATCCGGCATGTTGACGGTCATCACGATAGCGGTGCTCAACTCCGTGTTCAAAGAAAGCGGCACAGAGATCTTCGGTTTCGCATTCCCGATGAATACCGATTACATCGCGATACCGGCCGTGATTGTCTCCGTTACGACCCTGGTCGTGGTCAGCCTGCTGACCCCGAAGCCGCCGGCAAGCGATTGGCAGGAATTTATCGGGGACAAAGCTGCCGCTACCGAATAGAGAAACTCCGGAGTTCACACGATGACCCTGCGCGGCCTGATAACGCCGATACTGACGCCGTTTAACAACGACCTGTCGATTGCGATGGACCTCTACGTGTCCCACGCCAAGCGAATGTTCGCCGAGGGCTGTGTCGGGATCGCGCCGTTTGGCACGACAGGGGAAGCCCTGTCGGTCGGCATCGACGAACGCATAGCGGCTGTGCGGGGATTGATCGACGGCGGCATCGACCCGGCGCGAGTGATACCCGGCACCGGGCTTTCCAATGTCGCAGACACGGCCCGCCTGTCGCGGGCATGTATGGACATGGGTTGTGCCGGTGTAATGACCCTGCCGCCGTTCTACTTCAAGACCGTCACCGAGGATGCGCTGTATCGGTATTTCGAACAGCTCATCGGCGCGATCGGCCCGGATGTGCGCATCTATCTCTACCACATCCCGCCGATCGCGATTGTCGGCATCCCGCCTGCCCTCGCCGCTCGACTCCACACCGATTTTCCGGCGCAGGTCGTTGGCATCAAGGACAGTTCAGGCGACTGGGCGAACACGCGGGACCTGCTCACGATAGAAGGCATGGCGGTCTACCCGGGATCCGAACTGCCGCTGCTCGACGCTCTCGCGCACGGGGCGCCGGGTTGTGTCAGCGCTACCGCAAACATCAATGCGAAGGCCATTGCCGGGGTCATCACGCTTTACGACCAGGGTGACACGGCGGCTGCGGCGACATTGCACGAGGAAGTAAGGCGTTTCCGGTTGATGGTGCAGGACTATGGCCCGATACCGGCACAGAAAAGTCTGCTGGCTCTCGCCACCCGGGATAAGCGCTGGGCGAACGTAAGGCCGCCCCTAACCGCCATGTCCGACGAGGCCGGGCGCGAACTCGCAGCCGTTCTGAAACGGGAATTCGATTTCGCGGTTTCAGTCAGCGGCGGCTGAAACGCCAGCACTGACCAGGGAGGGCGTCAGACCTGGCGGCCGTCGCGGGCGGGCCACCTGCTCCCACGCAAATCCGAGCTCAATGAGACGCCCGTCTTCGAACGGGCGCGCGAGCAGCTCGATTCCCACTGGCAGGCCATCGGATGTGAATCCCGCGGGAAGTGTAATGGCAGGCAAACCGGAATGTGCGGCGAGATGGCACAGGCTTCCTGTCTGGCGTTCTCCGATAAAGTCCGGTTTGACCCGGAGCGTCGGGTAGACCAATGCATCGAGGTCGTGCTTCGCCATTACCGCGAGCAACAGTGCCGCGAGGCGCTCCCGTCTCTCCAGTCTGTCGAGATATTCGCCCGAGTTCTGCTCAGCCTTTTCGGATCGCCTGAACCGCTCTTCCAGCGCTGGATGGAAGCGTCCGCTCTCCAGAATCCCTGCGAGAGATTCGACCGGTGCCTGAGATGCTTCGAGATAGGCGTTCAGGTCGAACTTGAACTCCATATCGATAACACTCGTCGACTCGCGAAGTTCCTCCAGACCCTCAACCTCAATTTCGATGATGTCAGCGCCATTGTCGCCCATCAGCCCAACCGCCTGCTGGATGACGTCCGACACTTCTGCGTAAGGGCCGGATTGCTCCAGGTATTCTGTCAGGACCCCGAGGCGCGC
>JAOUNK010000102.1 GCA_029881015.1 Gammaproteobacteria bacterium
CGACCGCTTCGGGAATCGTGTGCAAAACGTCGACGCGCAGGTTGCCGCCGGCGATCGTCGCATTTTCTCCGTGGCAGGTAACGCAGGACGAGTCGTCGTCAGTACCAACGCCGCCAACATGATCGCCGGCTTCCCAGTCGATATGGTCGTGGCAGGAGCCGCAGGCGTCGCGGTTGGGTACGGTTCGCCAGTTGCTGGCTTGCGGAATCGTGGTGTCCGATTCGGCATGGCATGTCGTGCAGTTGCGGACATCCTGCGGAAATTCGATGCCGGAGTAATCGTGGATGTTATTGCCGAAGCCGACGATGAAATAGCCGTTGGCGAGTTCGGCGCCGTTATGAATCTTGTGGATCATCCGCTTCATGTCCACGGTGCCTCCCCAGGGCTCGGCAACGGTCTCACCATCGATGGAATAGGGGTTGTGGCAGGTTACGCAGTATTCGATATCGAAACGTGCCTCGCCGTGAAAGCCGAGATTGTCGTGGCAGGCATTACAGGTCGCGTTGTTCACGATCAGGCGCGTGAACGTGGGAGCGCCGCCGGTTGGCACGAAGTCATAAGGCGCATTGTTGGCCGGCGCGCCGCCACGAATTTCGAGGCCGAGCCGATGCGTTTTCGCCGCATCGAAGGTCGGGCCGGCCGGATACGCCGTCAACGCTTGCGAAAACGTATACGTGTATGTCCCATCGCCATTGTCCGTAAAGGTACCTGCGGTGGCGCCTTCTGCATTCGCCTGCGCATCGGGGATGCCGCCACTGGAGCGGGTGATGTAGGACTGCCATTCGCTCGAGGATCCATTCTGGCCCGGGGAAAGCTGGGCCAGGGTGAAGCGCAGCGCGCTCGCCGGCATGTCCTTCAGGCCAAAGCCAACGTCATCGGTCAGGCTCAGCGTAACGGTAGGGGCGCCGCCGCCGGCCGGGACCAAGACGCTCTGGACCTCGACATTGATGCGGTCGGCCGACTCCCATGAAATGGCACCGCTCGACCCTGGGGGCCCCGATGGGCCCGGTCCGCCGGGCGTGCCGGCAGCACCCGGAGGACCCGCGGGTCCGGCGGGGCCTGTGGAGCCATCGCATGCGAAGAGCAGGGCACTGGCCACCAGCAGACCTGCCAATCCTGTAGTACGACCGAACGAGCGTCTCATTTCCTTCCCCTTGAACTGTTCTTGCCTGAAAACCGTGTGGGTGATGCGTGTACCGTTCATGGCGCATTCAGGAACGGTGTTTCCTAATATCTTTCTAGGGACTTTGGACCTATTCTTGAATCGCGTAAAGTACCTATGGATTCTCGGTATGTAGCAGCACGACATCCAATTCGATGCATGTACAATTGTCGCGGGCCCATCCGGGCAGCAAGGAGATTGCAATGAAACGACGTTTTTTCTTTACCTTATCTGCGCTCGCGCTGGGCTTGCCGGCGCTCGCTACCGCCGATGTCGACGCCTTGATGGACAACTGCAACAGTTGTCATGGCGACAACGGCGTCAGCCAGTGGAGCGATGTCCCGACGATTGCGGGTCTCGCCGAGTTTGTGCATGTCGATGCGCTGTTTATCTACCAGGATGAAGCGCGACCCTGCGCGGAATCCGAATACCGCCAGGGCGACACGAGCCGGCCAGCCACCACAATGTGCGCGATTGCCGCCGACCTGGGCGAAAGCGATATCGAAGCAATCGCCGCCGCTTACGCGGTGTTGCCCTACGTCAAGGCCAAGCAGGAGTTTGATGCTGACAAGGCGGCCGCCGGCAAGGCGCTGCACGAGGCCAAGTGCGATAAATGCCATTCCGATGAAGGCACGAACCCGGACGACGAAGCCGGCATGCTCGGTGGCCAGCAGATGGGTTACCTGCGTGCCACGTTCGCCGCCTACATGGAAGGGACACGCGAGCAGCCCGGCAAGATGAAACAGGCACTTGACGCAATGTCAGCCGACGACATCGAGGCGCTGGTCAACTACTACGGAAGCGTTCAATGAGTTCAGCGCAGGCCGCCGGTGGTGACACCGGCGGCCTGTTTGCTGCCATTGATGCAAAAGACGGCGCCGCGTTTGTTGCGTACCTGACCGAAGACGCGGTCTTTCGATTCGGCTCTGCGCCGCCGGTGCAGGGCCGTGATGCCATACAGGCTGCCGTCGACGGCTTTTTCTCTACGATCGGCGGTTGCGCGCATGCCGTCGACAATACCTTGCGGCAGGGCGACACCCTCGTGTGTGAGGGTGTGGTCACCTACACGCGCCACGACGGCTCGAAAATTTCCCTGCCGTTCACCGATGTTTTCGAATACGAAAACGACCTGATTGCGCACTACAAGATCTACATGGATATCGGTCCGCTGTATGCGGATTAGGTCTTTCCGGCAGTAGCGAGAGGTCACTCTCGGAAATCCCTGATGGCGGGTAGCGGCGTATTCGCTTACTAAGGCGCCAGACATCAGGGAAACCCGAACAATGACTCAGGCAACACGGCTTGCTCACCTGCAGCACGCACACTCATCCCGTCGTTGGCCGCTGACAAGCGGGCGCAAGAACGGCTGGCTTCTCGGGGTTGCAGCGATTCTGTGGATTACCGGCAATCCGGTGCTTGCGCAGGAGGACAGCCAGTGCCTCAATTGTCATGACGATCCCGAGCTGACCGCCCTGCGCGGAGGCGCGGAAATTTCGGCGTATGTCACCGCGGCAATGATGTCGGGTTCTGTCCACGCCAATCTGACCTGCGTGGAGTGCCACAGCGACCTGGCCGGGAGCAAACGCCGGCGGCATGCAGAAGACCTGGAGGCAGTCGACTGCAACGATTGCCACAGGCGGGAATCGAGAGAGCACAGCCGCAGCCTGCATGGCGTTGCTGCGGCCAATGGCGACCCCATGGCGCCAACCTGCGCCGACTGCCACGGCAAGCATGAGATCCTCTCATCCGCGTCCGAGGATGCGCCGACAGCCGTGATGAATGTGCCAATGTTGTGCGGCACCTGTCACCGTGAGGGTGCTCCCGTGTCGCGGACCCACGAGATTTCCCAGGACAACATCATCGAGAACTACTCGATGAGTATTCACGGTGAAGGCTTGTTCAGCCAGGGCCTGACGGTTACAGCCGTGTGCACATCGTGCCACACAGCGCACGATATCCGTCCGCACACTGACCCGAAATCGACGATCCACGCGGACAACGTGGGCGAGACGTGTACGGCGTGTCATGGACAAATCGAGAAAGTGCATCGCAAAGTGATCGAGGGCCACCTGTGGACCGAAGATCCCGGCAAGATCCCGGCGTGTGTGGACTGCCATGCCCCGCACAAGATTCGCAACGTGTTCTACCCCGATGGCCTGGCCGACAAGGACTGCCTGACCTGTCACGGCCAGGAAGATCTGACCATGACCCGCGACGGCGAGACGATCAGTCTGTACGTCGATGAGGACGCCTACGAGGGCTCAACGCATGCGGACACGGCGTGCGCCCAATGTCATACCGATGTCACGGTTGCCGAAGAACGCGCCTGTTCGACGATACAGTCACAGGTCGATTGCGGCATTTGCCATGCTGAGCAGGTTACCGAGTACAACGGCAGTACCCACGGGACGCTGCACGCCGACGGCGACCCGGACGCGCCATCGTGCCAGGACTGCCACGCCAAGCATGCCACGCTGGACAAGGATACCCAGGCATCGCCGACCTATGCACTCAATGTCCCCAATCTTTGCGGAACCTGTCACCGCGTCGGTGAGCAGGCCGCGACCCGGATTCATGCCTCGGTCGATGACATCGTGGGCAGCTATGAGGATAGCGTGCATGGCCGCGGCCTGATCCAAAGCGGCCTGGTCGTCACGGCGACCTGCGCCGATTGTCACGGGGCGCATAATGAACTTCCGCCCGAGGATCCGAACGCCTCGACGAACCCGCAGCACATCGCGGCAACCTGCGGTACCTGTCACCACGGTATCGAGGAGCAATTCAGGGAGAGCATCCACTGGACCGATGATCCAATCGCCAACGACGCTTACCCGACCTGCGAAGATTGCCACTCCTCGCACACGATCATGCGCACCGAGCAGCTCGGCTTCCGCGACCTGATGATGGAACAGTGCGGGCGCTGTCACACGGACGAGACCGAGACCTTCTTCGATACCTTCCATGGCAAAGTCTCGCGCCTGGGTGGCGAGGGCGTGGCCAAGTGCTACGACTGCCACGGCACGCACAACATTCTCAGTCCGATCGACCCCAATTCGACCCTGAGTCGCGACAACGTCGTCGAGACCTGTGGCCAGTGTCACGAAGGCTCGCACCGGCAGTTCGCGGGCTACCTGACGCACGCAACGCACCATGACAGGGAAAACTACCCGTGGCTGTTCTGGTCCTTCTGGGGAATGACCGCCCTGCTGGTCGGCACCCTGTCATTCGCACTGTTGCATTCGTTCGCCTGGGTCATTCGCTTGTTGCTGAACCGCGAGGAATGGCAGGCTCACAAGGAACTGTCGCGCAACAAGGATCAGAAGTTCTACCGCCGATTCAGCCGTCTCCAGCGCACCATGCATATCCTGATGATGCTCAGCTTCTTCCTGCTTGCATTAACGGGAATGGCGCTGAAGTTCTCCTACATGTCGTGGGCACAGGCGGTGTCCAACTTCCTCGGCGGGTTTGACAGCATGGGCTTCCAGCATCGTGTTGGCGCGTTCGGCTTGCTGATCGTAATGATTCTGCATATCTACGACGTGATGAATCATAAGCGGCAGACGAAGCAGACCCTTTGGCAGATCGTTACCGGACCGGATTCAATCATTTTCAACGGTCGCGATCTCAAGGAGTTCATCCAGTCAATCAAGTGGTTCTTCGGCTCCGGTGAGCGTCCCAATTACGGTCGCTACACCTACTGGGAGAAATTCGACTACTTCGCGGTTGGCTGGGGTGTGATCATCATCGGTTCGACCGGGCTCGTCCTGTGGTTCCCCGAGTTCTTCACGTACATCGTCCCGGGCTGGGCCGTCAACGTGGCGACGATCATCCACAGCGACGAGGCGTTGCTTGCAGTGGGCTTCATCTTCACGATCCACTTCTTCAACACACACTTCCGGCCGGACAAGTTCCCGATGGATCCCGTGATATTCACCGGGCGCATTGCCGTCGATGAGCTGAAATACGACAAGCCCGGCGAGTACGAAGAGCAGGTGCAATCCGGTGAGCTGGAGAACAACCTCGTGGGAGCGTTCCCCAGGGCCAAAGACAAGGGCGTGCGGATCTTCGGTTTCATGGCGCTCACATTCGGCCTGGTCCTGTTGAGCCTGATTATCTACACGATGCTATTCGGCTACCGTTAATGACTGGTTCCCGGCATCATCCTTTGCGATGATGCCGCGCATCAGGACTGACTTCGGGGAGAATTCATCTTGGATCTAACTGGTCATTGGGTAGGTATTACCGCCCTCCTGATCTTCGTACTGGCGTACCTGCTGGTCGTCATCGAAGAATTCACCCACCTCAGGAAGTCCAAACCCGTGATCCTCGCGGCCGGCATGATCTGGGCGATCATTGCGTACGAGTACGCCACCGCGTCCGTGCCGCATGCGACAGAGGAGGCCGTGCGGCACTTCCTGACGGAGTTTGCCGAGCTGTTCCTGTTCCTGCTCACGGCGATGACCTACGTCAACGCCATGAGTGAGCGGCGGGTTTTCGCGGCATTGCGATCGTGGCTCGTAAACCGGCAATACAGCTATCGCAAGCTGTTCTGGATTACCGGCATCCTCGCCTTTTTCCTATCGCCCGTCATCGACAACCTCACGACCGCGCTGGTGATGTGCGCGGTGTTGCTCGCTGTCGGCAAGGACAACACGAAGTTCGTCAGTATCGGCTGCGTCAATATCGTCGTGGCGGCGAACGCAGGCGGAGCCTTCAGTCCGTTTGGCGACATTACGACACTCATGGTCTGGCAAAGAGGCGTTGTGGATTTCCAGACGTTCTTCGCCCTGTTTATTCCATCTGTCGTCAATTACCTGGTACCGGCTGCCGTCATGTCACTCGCGGTACCGAACCTGACACCGGGTACGGACGGCGAGATCGTCACGATGAAGCGTGGCGCCAGGATCATGATGTTCCTCTTCGGCTGCACTATTGCGACGGCAGTCAGCTTTCACAACTTCCTGCATCTGCCCCCGTTTCTCGGCATGATGACGGGGCTCGGGTATCTGCAGATTTTCGGCTACTACCTGCGCCGCACGCATGTCGATGTGCCCGGCGATGAGAACAGGCATCGGGCGGGTGAGGTCACCGCGTTCGATAGCTTCAGGGAGATCGCGCGCGCCGAGTGGGATACGTTGTTGTTCTTCTTCGGCGTCATCATGTGCGTCGGCGGTCTCGGTTTCATCGGTTACCTGGAACACCTGTCGCTGTTTGCGTATTCAGAGCTCGGGCCGACAGTCGCTAACGTGCTCGTGGGAATAGCCTCGGCCGTTGTCGATAACATCCCGGTGATGGTGGCGGTCCTGCAGATGTTCCCGGAAATGGACCTTGCGCAGTGGCTGCTGGTGACGTTGACCGCCGGCGTCGGCGGCAGTCTGCTGTCCATCGGCTCTGCCGCAGGCGTTGCACTGATGGGCCAGGCACGTGGCCAGTACACGTTCTTTTCTCACCTGAAGTGGACGCCGGCGATTGCCGCCGGCTTCGCACTCAGTGTCTGGGTTCACTTCCTGGTCAACGGCCACTACGTGGGCGTTGCCGTCTAGGCGCTCTCCTCGTCCGTGGTGTCGACGCTAACGACCTCGCCGCGTTCCTCAGCGCGCGAGAAGGGCGGCTTGCCCGTCAGCCACGCCGTATCCATCGGGTAGACGGCAGGGTCGAAGATGACGAAGTAGAAGTGCCAGATGAGAATGGCCAGCGTGGCCAGAATTGCCTCGAGGAAATGCAATACGTTGGCGGCCTCGGGTACCCAGCCCGGCAACCAGGTCAGCGTGAAGTTCTCGAACCAGAGCAGTAAGCCGGTAACAGCCGTAACCAGCGTGCCCCACAGCGCGGCCCAGTACTCGACCTTCTCGACGTAGCCAACGCGCACCGGCGCGGGTGGCTCCGGCCGGCGGCCTAGGTTGTATCCCAGCCGGTGGACGAACTCGCGGAAGTCCGCCGTCTTCGGCAGGAACGCCGACATCCGGCTGCGCGCGCGTGCGCTGATCGCGAGGTGCGCGAAGTGGAAGAGGCAGGCGCCCATCAGGCCGACCGCGGCAATGCGGTGGGTAACGCCGCGAAACTCGCCGTCAAAACCCTGCAGCAGCACGGCCCACCAACTCTCCGGGTACTTTAACGCAAACCCGGTGTAGACGAGGATGATGAAGCTCACGGCGGCAAGGGCGTGTGCGAACCGGAACGGTCGCGACATGCGCTCCAGGATCGACTCGTGTTCGCGCGGTCTGCGCCGCCACAACGAGTACGTGCGCGTCTTCTTGACCAGGTCGAGCAGGTTGTGGAAGAGCATGCCGAGCACGGTGACCCAGATCAGCGGGATATAGATGAGCCGGATCCAGTGCGCGACGATGTTGGGTGACCGATCTTCCCCTGTGTGGACAGGTGCGATCGCGAACCGGCTGCCGGCGCCGACGTGGCATTTGCCGCAAGTCTCGGCCAGGTTGTCCGGATGAGTATGGGAGGAGGGATCGCTGGACGGCAGGATATTGTGTACGCCGTGGCAGCTTGCGCAGTTCGCGACTTTCAGCACGCCGCCGCGGGCGGCAAGACCGTGGTAGCTGTCTTCGTACGAAGGTACCTGGTCCGCAGCCAGGCCGTATTTCTCCCCGAGCCGTACATCCGAATGGCAGGGGCCGCACACCTGGATCGGGATATTGGTGGCGGACACGGGGGAGCCTGCCGCCGCCACGCCGAGGATCCGGTGTTCGCCGTGGCAATCCGTGCAGACCGGTGAGTCGACGACACCATTCCTGGCGGCGAGCCCGTGAATGCTTTGCTCAAACAGGTCCGCGATTTCCGCATGGCACGCGCCACAGGTTCCGGGCACGTTCTGCCGGTGAATCGACGAGGCGGGATCGTTAACCATGAGGGGCGAATGCGCTGTATGGCAGTCGCTGCAGCTCGCACCGTGATTGCCGAGCGCAACCTCGGCTGCGTGCACGCTGCCCGTATACGCTTCAATCGGGCGAATCGTGCGTACGCCGGCAGGTGCAGGCTGTCCTGAGCCGTGACAGGTCCCGCAGGTTTCGCCCTGGCGGCGCTCGTTCATGGGCGACGACGGGTCGGCGATCGCTGCCATCGTGTGTACATCGCCATGACAGTCGGCGCACGCCGGCAACGCCATCCCCGACGAGCGTCGCACACCTTTCGATCCGTGCACGCTGACGGCCTGTACTTCGAGCACTTCGGCGTGACACTCGCCGCAATTGACCGGGTCGAGACCGCGCCGATGCCGGCGCTCATCGGCACCGACATGGCACTCGAGGCACTCGGTCGCGCCATGCACCGTAGCTGCAAACTGCGCCAGGTCGGTTTCGTGGCATTCGAGGCAGGGATTTGCCTGGTCGGTCTCGTCAGCTATTGAGTTGAGCGGCAGGCAGGCGAAGAGGACGGTAATACCCGTAATGAACGTACGCACAGCGGTACTCGCTATTCCAGGATCATCTGGTCAAGAAACGCCTGTCCGTATTATGGGCTCCACGATTGGATATCCCAACACTTTGAGTCTGCGAGAAATACGGATTTTCCTGCCGTAGCTACGTAGTCTAGTATTGCACTCGCTACGGCAAAAGCCTGAGTGTTGCTCAGCCATTAATAACAACCGTTCCAGCCAAAACTGAGGAACACCATGTTCAAAAATTTCCTTGCATCGATAACGCATAATAGCGTCAGCTTTATTGGCACGGCGATCGCCCTTGCCATGCTCGTGCTGATGGCAAGCCTGTTTGCCATGGAGCTTTGGGGCTTCGAAGGCGGCCCTTATATTGGAATCCTGACGTATTTGATCCTGCCCATGATATTTGTGTTCGGGCTGATCCTGATTCCGATTGGTGCGGTACTTTACCGACGTAAGCTGCGTCGGATGGATGGCAGTGAAGACACACCGTTGCTGCCGGTATTTGACCTGAACGTGAAGGCGACGCGACGCTGGATGCTGATTCTCGCGGCCGCAACGATGCTGAACATAGTCATCGTCGCCGGTGCAACCTATAAGGGCGTACATGTCATGGAATCGGTCGAGTTTTGTGGCCTGGCCTGCCATTCGGTCATGGAGCCTGAGCACACAGCGCATGCCCGCTCGCCGCATTCGCGTGTAGCCTGCGCAGAGTGCCACATCGGCCCTGGCGCCGACTGGTTCGTGAAGTCGAAACTGGATGGTGCCTGGCAGCTTGTGTCCGTAGCGTTTGACCTGTATCCACGCCCGGTACCGACGCCGTTGCACGATTTGCGCCCGGCGCGCGAAACCTGCGAGCAATGCCATTGGCCGACAAAATTCGTCGGCGACAAGCTCCGCGTATTCAAGCATTACGAGGAAGACGAACAGAACACGGAGCTGACGTCGGCGGTACTGCTCAAGGTCGGCGGTTCGCGAGCCAACGACTCACACGGTATCCACTGGCACGTCGACCCGAACGTCGATATTCGCTACCGCTCGGACGAGACTCGTGAAGAGATCTACGAAATAGAATTCACGCACGGAGAAGAAGAAACGGTCAGGTACGCGGATCGCACGGCGCCCGACGAGGGCGGCGTGTGGCGTTCAATGGACTGTGTGGACTGCCACAACCGGCCGTCGCACATTTACCAGTCGCCGGGACCGGCTATCGATCTGGCCATCGAGGCGGGGCTGATCGACCGCTCGCTGCCGTTTATCAAGCGCGAAAGT
>JAOUNK010000103.1 GCA_029881015.1 Gammaproteobacteria bacterium
GCGCACGACCAACCAGGATCCCTATGCCTCCGAGTTTGACAAGGCTGCCCATGCCGACGGCTGGTTCGTGGCAACGATGCCGGACCTCAACCAGCGCGACCCCATGCTCGCCGACTACCTGATCCAGAACTCGATCTGGTGGATCGAGTACGCGGGGCTTTCGGGCATCCGCCAGGACACCTACCCTTACCCCGACAAGCATTTCATGGCCGCGTGGAGCCACCGCATCATGCAGGAATACCCCGACTTCAACATGGTCGGCGAAGAATGGAGCGCCAGCCCCAACGTGGTCTCGTACTGGCAGCGTGGCAAGCAGAACGCCGATGGTTACGTGTCCTCACTGCCCGGCGTATTCGACTTTCCCCTGCAGATAGCGCTGGAGAAAGTACTGACCTCGGATGAGCCGCCCTGGGGCAGCATCTGGACGCCCGTGTACGAACTGCTGGGCCACGATTACCTGTATCCCGAGCCCATGAACCTCGTCATCATGCCGGACAACCACGACATGAGCCGGCTATTCACCCAGGTCGGTGAGGATGAAGACCTGTGGCGCATGGCCATGGTGTTCTACGCGACGATGCGCGGCATTCCCCAGGTCTACTACGGCACCGAGATCCAGATGTCGCACCCGGGAACCGACAGCCACGGCGCGATTCGGGCGGAATTTCCGGGCGGTTGGCCGGACCACAAAGCGAACGCGTTCACCGGCAAGGGCCTGGATAACCGGGAACGCGCGGCCAGCGAATTCGTGCGCGAACTGCTGCAATGGCGCAAAGAAAAAGACGTGATTCACCACGGCAAGCTCATGCAATTCACGCCGATGGGCAATGTGTACGCCTATTTTCGCTACGACGACGACGAAACGATCATGGTGATCTTCAACCTCGGCGAAGACGAGGTGGATGTCGACCTGGCACGCTTCGACGAGCGGCTGCAGGGGGCGACTCGCGCACGCAATGTCCTGGACGACGACAAGCTCGACCTCGGTGACTCCGTGGAGCTCGGGGCGAGATCCGTCCTGTTGCTTGAAATCGACCACCAGGAAAGGAGCCGCCCGTGAATCGTTTTGGCACAGCACTGCTCACGCTACTCGCAGCGGGCAGCGCGTGGGCGGGGTTTGGCGAGTACCAGGGCCATGCGGCGGCGAACGATACGCTGACGGTGGCAACCACGCGCGGAACGCTGCGCATCGCCGCTGTCGACGACGCCGCTTTCGAGGTGCACTACCTCGAAGAGGGCGTAAAGCAACTGCCTTCCTTCGCACTGGCGCCGCGAGACCGTCAGTTTGCGACGCGTGTCAGCGAAACGGACGAGACCCTGTCCTTCGCGACAGACGGCCTGACCGCCGTGCTCGACAAGGCAACGCTCCGGGTTGCCTTCCTGCGCGATGGCAAGCCGCTCGTGGAAGAAGAACAGGGCTATTTTGCGAACGAGAACGAGCGGGGCTTCCGTTTTGTCCTCGAGGACGGAGAGAAAATCCTTGGCGGCGGCCAGCGCGTGCTCGGCATGGACCGCCGCGGCAAGCGCATGCCCCTGTATAACAAGGCACACTACGGTTACACGACCGAGTCCAACCAGATGTATTACAGCCTGCCCGCCATCATGTCGTCGGACAGGTACATGATCGTGTTCGACAACTCGGCCAGTGGCTGGCTGGATATCGGCCACACGGAACCCGACGTGCTGCAGTTCGAAGCCGTTGGCGGCAGGACCTCCTACATTGTCGTTGCCGGGAACACGTACCCGGAGCTCATCGCCAACTTCACCGATGTAACCGGCAGGCAGCCGTTGCCGCCGCGCTGGGCCTTCGGCAACTTCGCATCCCGCTTTGGCTACCATTCCGAGAAGGAAGCGCGCCATGTCGTACGGCGCTTCAGGAAACTCAAGATTCCGCTCGACGCGATCGTCCTCGATATTTACTGGTTCGGCCCGGACATCAAGGGCCATATGGGCAACCTGGACTGGGATCGTGAGGCGTGGCCGACGCCCGAAGACATGGTGGCCGATTTCGCGGCCGACGGGGTCCGGACGATCGCCGTCACCGAACCCTTCATTCTCACTACCTCCGATCGCTGGCAGGATGCCGTCGACAACAAGGTACTGGCGCGCACGCCTGACGGCGAGCCCTACCGCTTCGACTTCTACTTCGGCAATACGGGCCTGATCGACGTCTTCGACGAGAAGGCGGCCGACTGGTTCTGGCAGCCGTACGCAATGCTGTTCGACCAGGGTATCGCGGCGACGTGGGGTGACCTCGGCGAACCGGAGGTCCATCCCGGCGATGCGCTGCACCGGCTTTCGCCGCCCGGCATCGAGGCAAGCGGTGACGAAGTTCATAACGCCTACGGCCATGAGTGGGCGCGCATGGTCTACGAGCGGCAGATCGAGAAATACCCTGACATGCGCTCGATGAGCATGATGCGCTCCGGTTTCGTGGGCTCCCAGCGCTACGGCGTCGTGCCGTGGACCGGCGACGTCAGCCGCGCATGGGATGGCCTCAAGCCACAGGTCGAACTGGCGCTGCAAGGTGGCTTGTTCGGGCTCGCGTACATGCACTCTGACCTCGGCGGCTTTGCCGGCGGCGAGACCTTCGATCGGGAAATGTACATTCGCTGGCTGCAGTACGGGGTGTTCCAGCCCGTCTATCGTCCGCATGCGCAGGAACACATCGCGGCGGAGCCTGTATTTCACGATCGCAAGACGCGCAATATCGTGCGCGACTTCATCGACCTGCGTTACAGGCTGATGCCCTACAACTACACGCTGGCCTGGGAGAACAGCACGACCGGCATGCCACTGATGCGGCCGGCGTTCTTCGAAGACGAATCGATGCCGTGGCTGATCGATTTCAAGGACATGTATTTCTGGGGCGATGCATTTTACGTCAAGCCCGTCACGGACCCCGGCGTCGACACGGTCGACACGATGTTCCCCCCCGGGGCGTGGTTCGATTTCTGGACAGGCCAGCGCTACGAGGGCGGGGACAGGGTCGATGTGCCGGTGTCGCTGCGGACGATTCCTGTATTCGTACGTGCCGGTTCGTTTATCCCAATGACACCGCCCATCCAGTCGACGCAGGACTATTCGAGCGAGCGACTGACGCTGCACTACTATGCCGACGCGTCCGTGCGGGAAGCGTCCGGCCGCATGTATGACGACGACGGCAAGAGCCGCACGAGCATCGAAGACGGCAACTACGAGCTCCTCGAGTTCGACGCCAGACACGTCGGCGACGCGCTCCGCATCGAGTTTCTCCGCAAGGGCGGCAGCTATGAGGGCATGCCGGCCGTCCGGGACATCGAGCTGGTCATTCACAACTGGAGCGGGCCGGCGGACACGGTCATGTTCAATGGCAGCCCCGTCAAGGCAAGCAAGAAGCAGGATACGCTGACCGCCTGGCTGCGCTGGGACCATGGTCCGGCGAAACTCGAGGTCAACGGCACGATCGAAGCCGGCGGAAAACCCGTCGTGTACCAGGTTTGGACGCGCCTCTTCGGCAACAGGAACACGACCAACAAGCCCTGGGGAACGATCGCCGAGAACGGTGTGGGCAAGTTCAGCGATTTCACGACTGCGGCACTGCAGGGCATCCGTGAGCTCGGTGTGAGCCATATCTGGTTCACAGGCGTGCCACATCACGCTCTCGTCGGTGACTACTCGGCATACGGCATCAGCGACGATGACCCGGATGTCGTCAAGGGACGCGCGGGCTCCCCGTACGCCGTCAAGGACTACTACAACGTCAATCCCGACCTCGCCGACGATCCGGCGCAACGACTCGAGGAGTTCGAAGCCCTGATCGAGCGCACGCATGCCAACGGTATGAAGGTGATCATCGACATAGTGCCGAACCACGTTGCACGGCGGTACGAATCGATCAGTCGTCCCGATGGTGTCGACGATTTCGGCGCCAATGACGACACGTCGGTCGAGTGGGCGCGCGACAACAACTTCTACTACGTCGTTGGCGAGGACTTCGAACTCCCGGACTTCCCGGAGCACTACCGGCCGCTCGGCGGCGAACAACACCCACTGAGCGACGGGCATTTCGACGAATCGCCGGCGAAATGGACCGGTAACGGCGCGCGCGTTGCCAAGCCCGGGTTCATGGACTGGTTCGAGACCGTCAAGATCAACCATGGCGTGCGACCTGATGGCAGCCATGCCTTCGACAGCCTGCCCGACGCCGCCCGCGACTGGAGCAATGCCGAGCATGTCGCGTTCTGGGCGGACAAGGACGTACCCGACAGCTGGCTGAAATACCGGCAGATCACGGAATACTGGCTCGCGAAAGGCGTCGATGGCTTCCGCTACGACATGGCGGAGATGGTGCCGGTCGAGTTCTGGAGCTACCTGAACACGAACATAAGGCGGATTAACCCGGGCGCATTCCTGCTCGCCGAGGTCTACAACCCCGACCTCTACCGCGACTACCTGCAGCTCGGCCGCATGGGCTACCTGTACGACAAGGTCGGTCTCTACGATGCACTCAAGCCCGTCATGCAGGGCAAGGCCTCGACCGCTACGCTTGCGCCCGTGCACGCCGAGGTGCTGGACATCGAGGAACACATGTTGCATTTCCTCGAAAATCACGACGAGGAGCGGATCGCGAGCGCCAACTTCGTGAACGACGGTCACCTTGGCAAACCCGGCATGGTCGTCTCGGCGCTGATCAGCCGCTCTCCTACGATGCTCTACTTTGGCCAGGAAGTCGGCGAGAAAGGCGACCTCAATGACGCCAACTTCAACCAGCCGCCCAAGCTACGCACGACGCAATACGACTACTGGGGCGTACCCGCGCACCAGCGCTGGATGAATGACGGGAAGTTCGATGGCGGCGCGCTCGGCAAGGACGAGAAGTCCCTGCGCGATTTCTATGAGCGCCTGATGACGTTCAGCGCCGAGAACGTCGCGTTGACCGGTGACTACGCGCACATTCCCGTCGACAACGACCGCATGTTTGCCTTTGCCCGCTGGAGCGGCGCCGAGCGGCTGATCGTCATCAGCAATTTCGATGCGAGCGAGGCGCAGGAACTTGTCCTTCACCTGCCTGCGAACATGGTCGCGGCGCTGGGCCTCGATGAGGGACGCTGGGCGCTCGAGGAACAGCTGTACGGCGGTGCCGACAATGCCATCGTCGTCGATCACGGCCTCGGCACGATCGCGGTCCGGCTCGAGCCGCTGGAATCCGTCGTCTACCGTATCGGTGGCGGCATGTTCAAGGCGCCCGACAACGCCCCGTTCATGGCTGACCTTCCCGGCTCAGGCGTCCTGGGCTCCCTGGTCTACTGGCACGATGTCACGTCTGAATTTCTCGACGAATCTCGCAACGTCGTCATCTGGCTGCCACCGGGCTACGAGGAAAATCCCGACAAACGCTACCGCGTCATCTACATGAGCGATGGCGAAAACCTGTTCGATCCGCGCATCGCGAGCTGGGGTGTGGACTGGGGAGTCGATGAGGCAATGATGCGCGGCGCCAATGCCGGCCGCTTCGAGCCGGCGATCGTCGTCGGCGCCTGGAGTTCCGCGCGGCGCGGACTCGAATACTCGCCCTGGCATGACGCCCCCCGGTACGCACGTTTCCTCGTAGACGAACTGATGCCGCGCATCAACGCGGAATTCCGCACGCTGACGGGCCCCGGCAATACGTCCGCGATGGGCTCGTCGATGGGCGGCCTGCTGTCCTACTACCTCGTCAGGAATCACGGTGACGTATTCGGTGCCTGCGGCTGCGTGTCGAGTCACTTCGCGCTCAACGAACGACTGTTTGCCGGGCCAGCCGAGCCGGATCCGCAGGCACTCGACCCGGCGCCTTACGTCGCTCGTGATATCGCTGGCGGCGACACGATTACGGGCGGGCGTTTCTTCTTCGACTACGGCACCGAAACGCTCGATGCCACCTACGAAGTCGATCACGCACCGGTCCTCGAGTGGTTCCGGGAGCAGGGCCTCGTCGAAGACCGGGACTTCCGGTTCAGGAAATACGCAGGGGCCGACCACAGCGAGCGGGCTTGGCGTGCCCGGGTGCTCGACCAGCTCGAGTGGCTGCTCGGCGGCGACTAGGGCTGACTGATATAGACGACGGCCGAGCGGGCCGGAACGTCTATCTGCAGCGTGCCCGTTACGTCGGCAACCCGTTGGCCGGAAGCGCCGAACGAAGCGGCGAACGTCGTACCCGAGCGACCGGTATCCGCGTCGAGCTGTTGCGCTGCGGCCGAATAGTTGATCGCTACCACCGCGACAGCGCTCCCCTCTGCTCTCGTGAACAGCAGCACGGCGTCACCGGCATTGGACTGCACGGTGAGAACACCGGCGCCGATGACGGGATTCTCGGTCCGCAAGCGGTAGAGGGAGCGGTAATACTCGAGCAGCGAACCTGCGTCACCCTCTTCATCCGCCACGTTGTGGGTCGCGACATTCGCCGACAGGCTGCGGAACGGTGTCCCGGTCGTGAAGCCTGCCGTGACGGTGTCGGCGGTCCAGCTCATCGGCGTACGCAGTGCATGATCGCCCGTGAGGCCTGACGCGTTGGCCATGCCGACCTCTTCACCGTAGTACGTAAACGGGTTGCGCGAGGACAGCAGGTAGGTCGCCGCCGCGAGCGTGTAGTGGTCGACATCCCCGTCTAGCTGGTTCCAGGGTCGATCGCCTGCAAAGCTGTCATGGTTGGAGAGTATCCAGGGCTGTGCGTCGCCGGCTACACCACCGAGCCCTGTGAGCAAGCCGCCATCGACCGCGAAATTGCGCACCGTGTTGAAGATCGTGCCCGGCACCTGGAAAGCGAACGCCCTGCCGCAGGATGACGGGTCCGCGTATGCGGCCGGGTCGTCGGGCGCCTCGCAAACCATGAAGCGTTTGCCGTATCCCGAGACGATGCCCAGGACGTTGTTGAGCAGGACATGATTCTCGGGCTGGTTGTTCCACCCGGCCTGGCCGTTTTCGAACAACACGCCGACCGCGTCGAAGCGAAAACCGTCCACGCCCTTGTTGAGCCAGAATCTCAGGTTGTCTTCGTGGTAGGCGACAACCTCCGGGTTCTCAAGATTGAAATCCGGCATCAGCGCCGAGAACACGCCGTAGTACCAGCCGTTGCCGTTGTTGCGCCACGGGTCGCCGGCGAACGTGTTCCAGCCCTGGGGCCGGACGTCTTCCCAGACGAACCAGTCGAAACGGGCATTGGCGGGGCCCGTTGTCGCATCGAGGAACAGCGGGTTCGTGCTGGCCGCGTGATTCATCACGTAGTCGACGATGATGGCGATGCCCCGCGCGTGCGCTTCATCGAGCAGCATTTCGAAATCGGCCATCGAACCATAGTCGGTCTCGATCGCGCGGTAGTCCTCGACCGCGTAACCGTGATCGTTGTCCGCGCTCTCGAACACCGGCATCAGCCAGATACCCTTGATACCAAGCCCCTGCAGGTAGTCGAGTCGCGAGATCAGCCCTTGCAGATCGCCGATCCCGTCGCCGTTCGAGTCCTGGTAGCCACGCACGTAGATTTCGATGAACGCGGCGGAATCGCTCCAGTCGGCAGGCAGCCCTGAATCCGACGCAGCGGGCGCCACCGGCGACAAGTCCAGGGACGCCGACGCATCGCCGAGGGCGGCCAATGCTGCCTGCGCGGCGGCGAGACTTGCGTATGGCGTACCGATGTTGCCGTTCTGCGAAGCGACGGAGTCCTGCACGAGCCATGCGTCGAAACCGAAGGTCCGCGGCACAATGCTCATGTCGTGCACGGGGCTCTTGAGATCGCCATTGTGCGCGATGAAATTCAGCGCCGCGCCCGAATCGACCAACGGGATCTCGAACACGGCGATGTCATTCTCGATGCGATCCGGCAGCCGCGGCGACGCCCAGCCCGTGGCGACGCTGCCGCCGATCGCGTCGCCCCAGAGGTGCAATCCCCAGCCGTCGTAGAAAGGGTCTGCACGCAGGTAGTAGATCGTAACCGTGGCGACCGGCGGTGGCGGTTGCACGATCGGCGGAGAGCCGCCGCCACCGCCGCCACAGGCGGCCTGCAGCAGCAGGAGCGCCAGCAGAAATCCTCGCGCCCGCATTAGCTGGCGCAGGTTTTGACGAACTCGGGGTAGGACTGCAGCTTGCCAACCGTTGCTTTGAAAATCGAACGGAGGTTTTGCAGGTATTCCTTGACATCGGTCGTCGAGAGCGTATCCGCCATCGGATTGTATTGCCGCGGCACGAGGCCCTGCCCCAGCATGACCTGCAACCAGCCGATCTCGGTGAAAAGCTCCTCGTCGATGCGATAGAGATGCCCGGACTCCGCGAACGACGCCATCTTGTTCTTCAGGTTTTCCGGTATGTCCATGTGCTTCACGTGCTTCCAGAACGGCGTGTCCTCGCGCTCCGTCAGGTGGTAATGCAGGATGATGAAGTCACGGATGGCCTCATACTCGTAACGCATGCGACGGTTGTACTCGCGTTGCCTGGCCGCGTTGTCACCTTTTGTCGGGAAGACCTTCAGGAGATTGCTTATCCCGATCTGGATCAGGTGGATGCTCGTGCTTTCGAGCGGCTCGATGAAGCCACTGGCGAGACCGAGCGCGACACAATTTCGATGCCAGAGTTTCTCGCGGCAACCCGGTGTGAAATGGATCGAGAGCGGATCCTTAAGCGGCTCGCCTTCGAGATTGTCGAGCAGTACCTGCGTGGCCTCATCTTCGCTGATGAAGCGGTCGCTGAACACGTGGCCGTTGCCCGTGCGGTGCTGCAGGGGAATGCGCCACTGCCAGCCAGCGCCATGCGCGATGCTCTGCGTGTAGGGCCGCAATGACTGCGGCACGCTGCTGGTCGGAACGGCAAGCGCCCGGTTGCACAGGAGCCACTCGCTCCAGTCCTCGAAGGCGACGCCAAGTGTCTTGTTGAAGACCAGGCTGTTGAAACCGCTGCAGTCGATAAAGAAGTCGCCGGCGACTTCGCCACCGTCGTCCAGTACCAGGACCGTGACGTCACCGGATTCCGGGTCTACGCGGACCTCTTTGATGCGACCCTCGCGGCGCGTGACCCCCTGCTGCTCGCTCATCCGGCGCAGGAACTGCGCGTACAGGCCCGCATCGAAATGATACGCATAAGAGATGCCTGCCAGCGGCGTCCCCTCAATTCCAGCAAGCCGGTTGAAACGATTCGCGCGTGCCGCCGTGTTGTTCAGTGAGTACTCGGACAGCGGGCCGGCGACGCCCTCGGAGAGCCCCTTCAGGTACACCTGCTGGAACGGTATCGCACCGACCTTGCGGCCGATGTAACCGAAGCCATGCAGATAGCGGTCGCCGATCTTGCCCCAGTTCTGGAACTCGATCGCCAGCTTGATGGTCGCCTTCGTATCCCGGAGAAAGGCCTGCTCGTCGACGCCCGCGAGATCGTTGAACACCTGGATTGGCGGAATCGTGGCCTCACCCACGCCGACCGTGCCGATCGCATCCGACTCGACCAGCTCGATCTTCACGGTGTCCCCCATCAGGCGACTGATCAGCACTGCGCTCATCCAGCCGGCGGTCCCGCCACCCACGATGACCAGCTTGTCGATCGATTGCTCGTTCATAACCGCATCCCTGAATCAAAAAACCCCCGCCGGATAACCGGCGAGGGTCAGTGTAACAACCTGTAAGCGCAAGTTTACCTTCTGTAGTTGAAGCCAAACATGTAGCTGGCGCCATACGTATGGTAGTTCTTGATCTTGGCCGAGTTGCCGTCCAGATACTGGATGAACGGCTCATTCGTCAGGTTCGAACCCTGCAGGTAGAACGAGAGACCGTCGATCCAGATGTCGGATACATCATAGGAGATCTGTGCGTCGACAATCG
>JAOUNK010000429.1 GCA_029881015.1 Gammaproteobacteria bacterium
AGACGTACAGGCTTTAGCGCGCTCGGCCGCCGAGTCCGGGTATGAGCCCGAGCTGTTGAATGCGGTGGAGGCGGTCAACTTCAAACAGAAGCGCCGTCTGTTTGAGAAGATCAGTGATCATTATGAGGGTGAGCTGGCTGACAAGACGTTTGCTCTGTGGGGACTTTCATTCAAGCCCAATACGGATGACATGCGCGAGGCGCCCAGTCGCGTTCTCATGGAGGCATTGTGGGCCGCAGGTGCTTCAGTCCGTGCATATGACCCGGAAGCCATGGACGAAGTGGCGCGGATCTACCCGAACCAGGAGGGGCTGGAGCTTTGCGAGAGCGCTTACGATGCCCTTGCTTCGGCGGATGCGCTGGCCATCATCACTGAATGGCAGGAATTCCGCAGCCCCGACTTCCAGCTCCTGCGCGACCGGATAGGCGATTCCGTAGTGTTCGATGGGCGAAATCTTTACGAGCCGGACATGATGCGAGATCTGGGGATTACGTACTATGCCATCGGGCGAGGGCACGGAACCCAAGTGGGCAGCCCGGTATATCGGCGCCGTAAGACGGACAAGTCATGAGCGACGTTCTGCCTGTGATTCTGTCAGGCGGGTCCGGCACACGTTTGTGGCCTGCCTCGCGCTCAATGTACCCGAAACAGCTCCTGGCTATTGCGGGTGAAAAAACCATGTTGCAGGCAACAGCCCTGCGCACCAGTGCCATGCGGACTGTAGGCCTGCAGCGGGCGGAAACTCGTCACCTTATTGTCAGCAATGAGGCCCACCGCTTCTCCATTGCCGAGCAGATGAACGCGATCGAAAAGCGCGCACAGATCATCCTCGAGCCTGAAGGCCGAAATACCGCGCCTGCCATAGCGTTGGCGGCGCTACACGCGCAGTCTGTCGATAGTGATATTGTCCTGTTGGTCATGCCTGCAGACCATGTTATCCGCGACGTATCGGCATTCATGACGGCCGTCAGCAAAGGGATGGATGCAGCTACGGAAGGGAAGCTGGTCACGTTCGGCATCGTCCCCAACGCGCCAGAAACGGGCTATGGCTATATCAAGGCCACGCCCGACGGAGGAGCTCCCGTCGACGTCGAGAAGTTCGTCGAGAAGCCCGACGAGGCCACGGCAGCGCGTTACCTGGAAGATGGTGGCTACTTTTGGAACAGTGGGATGTTCTTGCTGCGCGCCTCATCGTACCTGGACGAGTTGCAGAGGCTCGCGCCCGATATCTTCTCCGCATGCGAGAAAAGCATGGCGTCTAAATCACTGGACGGTGATTTCGTGCGCCCCAATGCCGAGGCATTTGTTGCGTGCCCATCGGACTCTATCGACTATGCGGTCATGGAAAGGTCACAGAATTCAATGATGGTACCCCTCGACGCAGGCTGGTCGGACGTCGGGTCATGGTCGGCACTACACAATGTCTCGGCCCGCGATGCATCGGGCAACTCGCTTTTCGGTGACGCGCTCGCGCACGACTGCAGAGATACGTTTGTCCAGGCAGAAAGCCGCCTCGTCGCGACCGTCGGCCTGCGCAACACCATCGTGGTCGAGACCAAGGATGCGGTACTCGTGGCCGATGGGGCGCGCTCACAGGACGTCAAGGAGCTGGTCGACAAACTCAAAGAGCAGGGTCGTGAAGAAACCAAACTGCACCGGCAGGTGTTTCGCCCATGGGGCAACTACGATTCGATCGACAGTGCCGAGAATTTCCAGGTGAAGCGCCTGATCGTCAAGCCAGGTGCGGTCTTGTCCCTGCAAAAGCATGCGCATCGGTCGGAACACTGGGTCGTAGTCAAAGGTAAGGCTCTCATTACACGCAACGATGAAGAGTTCGAGCTCGGGGTAAATGAATCGACGTATGTAGCGATCGGTGATGTTCACCGCATAGCCAATCCCTACGACGAGCCGGTCCATAT
Organism: Gammaproteobacteria bacterium; assembly: GCA_029881015.1. Lineage (GTDB taxonomy): Bacteria > Pseudomonadota > Gammaproteobacteria > Steroidobacterales > Woeseiaceae > UBA1847. Next base: position 1,920 of record JAOUNK010000429.1, read on the forward strand.
TATCGAGGTGCAGTGTGGTGACTACCTCGGCGAGGATGATATCGTTCGGTTTGATGACAAATACGGCCGTGAAGGAACCAATACATAATGCAAATTGACTGTTTCAAGGCTTACGACGTACGTGGGCGAATTCCGGATCAATTGAACGAAGACATTGCCTTGCGAATTGCGAACGCAACCGTCGAATACCTTGGGGCGAAGAAGGTTGTGGTTGGTCGAGACATCAGGCTCTCGAGCCCTGCATTTGCGGACGCAGTATGCGTCGGCATCGTAGCGGCGGGCGCCGAGGCAGTCGATATCGGTCTGGGGGGTACGGAGATGATGTACTTCGCAACCGACTACCTGGGTGCCGATGCCGGCATCATGGTAACGGCCAGCCATAACCCGGCCGATTACAATGGCCTGAAGATCGTCCGGGAGGGAGCACGGCCGATCAGCGCCGAGTCCGGCCTGGATGTCATTCGGCGTCTCGCCGAATCTGATGAGAGGCAACTCTCTGAGCATGGCAAACGCAGCACCGCCAACATCATGGCCCCTTACATCGAAAAACTGCTTGGCTTCGTCGACGTCAACAGTTTGAAGCCCTTGAAAATCGCTGTGAATCCAGGCAATGGCGGCGCAGGAATTGTCCTCGATAACCTGAAGTACA
>JAOUNK010000430.1 GCA_029881015.1 Gammaproteobacteria bacterium
CAGGAAATGACCTACCCAGACGGGATTGCCGTCGTCGTCGTCCATCGCCTTGTTGAGCGTTATCTGCTGATCGCGATCGACAAAGGCCGGGTGCGACAGTTCGAAGTCGAGCGTTGCCGGCACATTTCCCAGGTCACGCGCCCGAACGACCGCAGTAACCATGCGGGTGTCGGGGTCTATCTCGACGAGTGCGGAGACCCTGCGCTCGGCGGCAAACCGCTCGGCCAGCAGCTGGCGGTCTGCAGCATTCCGTACGCCGTCCTCGGAGACGACGACCAGGGAGTCGGTCGTTTGCATCGAGATCCAGACCGTCGTCAGGCCGGCGACGACCGATGAGGCCGGCAGGGCAATAATGAACCATGGCCAGAATTGCCGGTACCAGGGCTGAGTGTCTTCACGTTCCATGGCTGAATCAGGGCGTTGGGCCGAGGAAGCGGCTATCTTCGGATAGCGCCACACCCTCGTCGTCAACCGCCGCAACATTGAACTGGATCGTCATGATGCCATAAGCGTTGTCGCGGTGGGCGCGCGCACGCACGGGCACCGACAGGACACCACCGCCATCAACTGTAATGGTGTCGCCAACGCCATCCAGCGAAATCCCCTCGATACCGGTGACAGACAGGGCAAACGTGCGTGGCTCTTCGCTCTGGTTGATGACTTTGAGCGTATAGGCGTTTTCGATGACGTTGCCCGGCATTTCACGGTACAGCATGTTGCGGTCGCGAATGACGTCGAGAATGATCGGCGTGCGCGTCGCCATGGACGTGGTGAGGCCGGCAATCAGAAGCAAGAGAATCGTGGCGTACACGAACATGCGCGGGCGCAGTACTCGCGTACCCTCATGATGCAGCGCATGTTCGGTTGTATAGCGAACCAGGCCCCGCGGGTAGTTCATCTTGTCCATGATCGAATCGCAGGCGTCGATACAGGCAGCGCAGGCAATACACTCGTACTGCAGGCCCTCACGAATATCGATGCCTGTCGGGCAGACCTGCACGCACAACTGGCAATCGATGCAGTCGCCCAGACCGGCTTCCTGCGGATCGACGGAACGCTTGCGGCCGCCACGCGGTTCGCCGCGTTCCTCGTCATAGGAGATGATGAGTGTGTCCTTGTCGAACATGGCGCTCTGGAAGCGCGCGTACGGACACATGTACTTGCACACCTGCTCGCGCATGTAACCGGCGTTGCCGTACGTTGCAAAGCCGTAGAACAGCCCCCAGAAAAGCGTCCACCCGCCAACGCTCAGGGTGATGATTTCACTGCCCAACCCACGGATCGGAGTGAAGTAACCGACAAAGGTGAAGCCGGTCCACATTGAGAACGTTATCCACAACAACTGCTTCGAGCCCTTGCGGCGCAGCTTGTTCCAGGACCAGGGCGCCTGGTCCAGCTTCATGCGCTGCGAGCGTTTGCCCTCGGTCCACTGCTCCATCCAGATGAAGATCTCGGTCCAGACGGTCTGCGGGCAGGCGAAGCCGCACCAGAGACGCCCGGCGAGTGCCGTAAAGAAGAACAGTGTCAGTGCCGCGATCATGAGCAGCATGGCGAGGTACGGGAAATCTTGCGGCCAGAGCGTCAGCCCCAGGATGTGGAACTTGCGTGCGGGCAAGTCGAACAACACGGCCTGACGCTCGTCCCAGTTGAACCATGGGACGGCGTAAAACAGGCCGAGCAGCACAACCGTGGCGATCTTGCTCAGGTTGGCAAAGCGTCCATCGATCTCGCGCGGGTAGATTTTCTTCGCGCTCGCATACATCGAGGCGCTGTCCGGATTGCTCATTGGTCTCGGCGCTTGGCCTTCCGCTTGGGCGCGGTCCGGACCAGGTAAGCCGTGATGCCGGAGCAGATCGCGCACAGGACCCAGAAGAAGAAGAATCCTGCTGCGTAGCCGGCGTCGCGGCCTATGTCGAGGTCTTGATCGAAGATCCCGGTCAGGTCGACCGGGTCGAAGATTGCGAAGAACACCATGGTACCGAGGGCGGCCACGAGGAAGGAGATCCAGACGACCGTGAAGACCGCTTGCTTGTCGCGGCTCCATTGTTGGGTACCACGGTACTCTTCGCTGATCATGAGTCCGGCCGGCTACTGCGACAGGCTGTAGACGTAGGCCGCAAGGATCTTCGTTCGGTTTTCACCCAACAGGTCGCCGTGTGCAGGCATCTGTCCGTTTCGTCCGTTGACGATTGTCTCGCGAATGGTTGGCAACGAATCGCCGTACAGCCAGGTGTCGTCAGTCAGGTTGGGTGCACCAAAGATCTTGTTGCCCTTGCCGTCGGCGCCGTGACAGGCGCTGCAGAGCGCGACGAACATCGGTTGCGCACTCATGGCGTCGGCATCCGCTGCACCGGTCGACAGGCTCTTGACGTACTTGGCCATGTTGTCGATTCCAGCCTCCCCACCGAGCGCGGGAGCGAGCACAGGCATGGCCGCCATGCGCCCGTTCAGGATCGTTGTCATGAGTTCGGCTTCCGCGTTGCCCCACAGCCAGTCGTTGTCCGTCAGGTTCGGGTAGCCAGGTGCGCCACGTGCGTCGGAGCCGTGGCAGGTCGTGCAAT
>JAOUNK010000431.1 GCA_029881015.1 Gammaproteobacteria bacterium
GAGAATACCCATGCCGTCTGACTGGCCGAAAAGGCGTAGTCACCGTCAGTAGCAGTCAGTCTCGCCGTAAAGACGGACCAGGCATAAATGGCACCGAGTGCGAGCTGAATCATGATGGCGCCGACGACGATGATCCATCGGTTGAGCCGCGGTGTATTGCTATCCATTGTATCCTCCAGGCGGGCGTCGCAATGCTAACAATCCCGCCAGATAACACACGCTCGGATTACACGTATTGGGCTTCGGCGTTCGCGCCTGAACCCCTGCCGTGAATCGGTCTAGTAGCGCAGCGTGAGCTCGATACCCGCCTGGCGCGGCTTGCTTGGCCAGGCGATGTCTGCCGGAAGACCGATGAAACGTGCAGCAAAGAACCACTCGATATACTCCTCGTCGAAGAGATTGTTTACGTAGGCACGCGCCGACCAGCGATCCTTCTCCAGCGCGATGCTGAGGTTGGTCAGGTTGTAGGCTCCCTGCGTATCGAGATTGTCGAGCGTCCAGTAGGTCTCGCCGCGGTGTTCGAAGTCGGCACGGCTGACCAGGGCAAGGCCGTTGTCGAACGAGGCCGTGTGCTGCAGCGCCAGGTTTGCCGAAATGACCGGTGCCCCCGGCACATTCCTGCCGACGATGGCGCTGGCCGGTACCAGCACGCCTGGCACCGCTTCGTAATCGACGATTTCGCTGTCCGTGAAAGCGAAGCCGACGTTCAGGAGGAGCGAGTCCGTCGGCTGCGCCGTGATCTCGATCTCGCCGCCGGCGATTTCGCTCTTCTTCACGTTGATATTCGCCTGCGTACCGGTCTGGTCGAACAGGAAGTACTGCTGGTCGTCGTAGTCGATAAAGAACACTGACACGGCGCCGCGCAGTTTGCCGTTGAAGGCGCTGCCCTTGAGGCCCGTCTCGTAGCTGACCAGCGACTCCGCGTCGAAGCCCGGCGCAAAGTTGCTGCCCGGCGCCAGGTTGTTGAAGCCGCCGGCACGGAAGCCTTTGCCTACCGTCACGTAACCCAGCAGGCGTTCGTTGAAGTTGTACGCAATGCTCGCCTTGGGTTGCAACTCGCGGAAGGTCTCACTGCGACCCTGGGTCAGGTCCTCGGGCGATTCCTCATCCCAGCGCACGGCAAGTGTCAGCTCGAGGTCGTCGAGAATGTCGTAGCTCAGGTTGCCGAACACAGCGACGTTGGACAGCCTGAGGTCCTGTGCGGCCGGCGGTACGACGGTACCCAGGAACGTTGTACCGAGTGAACGAAAGCGATCCTGGTCGAAATAGGACACACCCGCGACCCAGCGCAGTGCACGATCGTCTCTCGATACCAGGCGAAGTTCCTGTGCGAAGGTTTCTGACTCGTCAATCACGAGAATGTCGATCGCCTCCACGAAGGTCTGGTCGAGGTCCTGATCGTTGCCCGAGTCTACGTCTGTATAAGAGGTAATCGATGTGAGCGTTGCCCAGCCCAGGTCGTAGTCGATCTTCGCCGAGAGCTCGCTGGCGTCCACGAACGACTTGCCGAGCCTGTTCGACTGGATTTCATACTCCGGTACGTCGACGACGATGGGCGGATTGGGCCCGGGCAAGGGCAGGAAGAAGTCGCTGCCGGGCATGAAATACCCGGAGCCACCGTCCTGGTTCAGTACCTGGGCTCGCAGGTCAACGGTCAGCCTGTCCGTCGGCGTGAACAACAGCTTGCCGCGAAATGCCGCCGACTCCTTGAAGTCGACAAATACATTATCAAGGTAGGCATTGCGCAGCTGCCCTTCCCTGTCCTGGACCCGGAAGGAGGCTCGATACAGCACGTTGTCGGTGACCGGCCCGGACGCACTACCGGCAAGCGTATAGTCCTGGCCTTCGGCCGCCGAGAAGCGCAGACCGTACTCCGGCGTTGCCGTGGGCTGGCGTGTCGACACGAGGATCGCTCCGCCGATGGCATTGCGCCCGTACAGCGCCCCCTGGGGACCGCGCAGCACGTCGACGCTCTCCAGGTCGAAGAGTTCCTGGGTCGTCAGCAGGTTGTTGGTCGCGCTGACACCGTCGATGCGGAACGACACAGGCGGCTGGCCGGTACCACGATTCTGGCGGATGCCGCGGATGACCAGCGTGCTGACGCCCACCTCCTGATCGTCCGAGAAACGCAGGTTGGGGGTCATTGACGCAATACGATTGACGCGTTCGATCCGGTAGCGCTCGATCTCGAGCGGCGTGAAGGCCGTGATCGAGTCCGGCACATCCGAGAGATTCTCGGCGCGGTAGCGGGAGGTCACGACGATTTCTTCGAGCACGTCCTCGCCCCCCTGGGCGTGCACGGGCTGTAGCGGCAGTCCGGCCAGCGCAAGACTCAGGAACGCGGCCGCGCCTTTGGCGCAAAAGGCTTGGTATTTCAAGGGGTTATCCATTTTTCTTAATGTGGAACGGACGGCTGAATCGCCATTACGTGGCGCGATTATGCCTGTTCGTGCTCCGCGTGCAAGTAAGGACATGTCGCCGTAGTTGTACGTATCGAAAGCATCCCGCGAAGGCTTTATGTTGCGCCCTATGAACCAGCCTACAACAAAGCATCATA
>JAOUNK010000432.1 GCA_029881015.1 Gammaproteobacteria bacterium
CCAGCGGGCGGCTACCTCGATCACGGAGCCGGAACCGCGCCCCAGGGCGTTCAGGTCGCGCGCCATTCCCGCACCCGTCTCGAGGTCCTCCAGTGCACCGATCGCGCCCAGCGGGGCCCCGCCTGCCGCTCGGAGCGCCTCGCTCCATGAGGTGCCCGGCTGCAGCCGATCGAGCCACGCGAGTGCCCGCGACTCTGGCGGCGGCGCCAGGTCGATACGCTGGCACCGGCTGAAGATGGTCGCCGGGAGCTTACCCACCCGATCGGCGACGAGGATCAGTAACGCATCGCCGGGCGGCTCTTCCAGTGTCTTCAGAAGGCTGTTGGCCGCGCTCACGGTCATCGCATTGGCCGGCTCGATGACGGCGACCTTGCTGCCGCCCTCGTAACTGGTCAGTGTCATTTCGTTCACAAGCTCGCGCACCTGGTCGATGCCGATCGATTCCTTGTCCTCGAGGGGTGCCAGCCAGTGCAGGTCGGCGTGCTCGGGAATCGCTCCCGGATGCACGGGCAAGGCCGCTGTCTCGATGCCCAGCGTCCTGGCAGCGACCCAGCGTGCAGCGGCACGCTTGCCGATTCCCTGCGGGCCTGCCAGGAGCACGGCATGAGGGATCCGCCGGTGCTTTATCCGATCGTTCCAGCCATCGACGAAGTGTTCGAGCCAGTCGAGTTCCATGGGCTTCATTCGCTCAGGAGCTGGTCGGTCAACGCGGCAACGTCCGCCTTGACCTCGTCGATATCGCGCGTGGTGTCGATAACGACAAACCGGGTCGGCTCTCTCGCCGCGATCTGCAAATAACACTCACGCACGCGTTGGAAGAAATCGTGCCGCTCCTGCTCGAAACGGTCGGGTGCACCGCGCTTGCCGGCGCGTTCCAACCCGATCTCCACCGGCGCGTCCAGCAGCAGGGTGAGGTCGGGCCAGGTATCCCCGTGCACCCAGTCAGCGAGGCGATCGATGGTTTCCATCGGGATGCCCCGGCCGCCGCCCTGGTACGCCCGGCTGGAATCGGTAAAGCGGTCGCAGACTACCCAGGTACCGGCCTCGAGCGCCGGGATAATGACGTTGTTCACATTGAACGAACGTGCGGCAAACATCAGCAGCACCTCGGCGATCTCCGGGACCGGTTCCTCACCGCGATGCGTCAGGATGTCGCGTATGTCTTCGGCAATCGGCGTACCGCCGGGCTCCCGGGTTGTCAGGACCTTGTGCCCTGCCGCCTCGATACGCTGGACGAGGACTTCGATGTTCGTCGATTTGCCGACGCCTTCGATACCCTCGACGCTGATGAACTTGCCACGCTTCATGTCAGCGCCCTTCCCGTCGGTTTTGGCGCAGGCGTCGCAGGTATTCCGCAACCGCAGCGTCGTGCTCATCCTTGCTCACCGAAAACTTGTGGCTGCCGTCGCCAAGCCCCGTCGCCACGAAATACAACTCCTTGCCCTCAGCCGGGTGCAATACGGCATTGATCGCGGCGCGGCCTGGCATCGCGATGGGTGTGGGCGGCAGGCCGTGGCGCGTATAGGTGTTGTATGGCGTGTCCGTCCGGAGGTGCTGCCGGGTCAGGTTGCCGTCAAACGCGGCACCAATTCCGTAGATCACGGTGGGATCGGTTTGCAGGCGCATCCTCTTTTCCAGGCGCCGGGCAAACACGCCGGCAATGCGTGGACGTTCATCCGCGAGCGCGGTCTCCTTCTCGACGATAGATGCCAGAATGAGTGTCTCGTAGGGCGAACTGACCGGGATCACGTCGCCCCGCGTCTGCCATTCCTCGGCCAGCACGCCTTGCATCAGTTCGTAGGCCTGGGTCAGCAGCTGCCGGTCGCTTGTGTTGCGCGGAATCCGGTAGGTCTCCGGAAGAAACAGCCCTTCGGGGTGCGTTACCTCGGCCCCGAGTGAGTCGAGAAACGCCGGCCAGTCCTCATCGGTGAGCGATGGCACGATGGCTTCATTGGCGTGCAGGGCCTGCAGGAGGTCGCGATGGTTCCAGCCTTCTATGATCGTGAACGAATACAGGCGGACAGAACCGCGCAGGAATTGCTCGAGTAGCGTACGCGGAGTGGCACCGGGTTCGAGTCGGTACTCACCCGCCTGGATACCGCTGGCGTCGCCACTTTTGCGGGCATACAGCCGATACCAGAAGTCGTTTTCGATGACGCCCTGCTCTACCAGTTTCGATGTCACTGTTGCAAAGGAACTGCCGGGCATTATCTCGAAATTCGCGCCGTCCTCGGGCAAGGCGACCGGCGTGTCCATGAAACGGTTCATCTTGTACGCAGCACCAGTCGCGACGAGCGCGAGCAGTCCCATGGCAACCAGGCCTGCGAGCGCGATGCGCTTCATACCCGGCACTCTTCTATTCCGTGTTCGGCCAGCCGGTTCATGACTTCACGCGTCAACGGGCCGACAGGCCATTTGTAGTTGCCGCAGCGGTGCACCGGTACGGCGCCCATCTGGCTGTTCGTAATGAAGACCTCGTCGGCCTCCGCGAGGTCCGCCTCGGTGAGATCACAGATGTCGACGGCGCGTTCCTCCTGCTCCAGAAGTTCGAT
>JAOUNK010000433.1 GCA_029881015.1 Gammaproteobacteria bacterium
TGGGGGAGGTCGAATTGATTCCGCCGGAAAATCCGATGCGACTGCCGGACGAATACAGTGTTTTGCCGCACATGCTCGGTAATGTGCTGGGAGACCTGGGTCGCCTGTACGAGGTTACGGACTGGCGCCTGGACGATGCCGTCTGGGTCGGCTACCGGTTCCTCGAAATCCTGCCGATCGACCTGGAGCAGAAGCAGGCGAGTCTGGAGAGCAGCGATACAGCCGGGCGACTCAGGCTGGTCGATGCTTTACTGGATACCGTACGACGCCAGGGGTGAGGGCTTCGCGCGACGCCTAGTTTGCCAGCTTGCTGAAGACTTTTTCGGCTGCCGCGATCGTAGCGTTGATCTCCTTATCGCCGTGCGCCGCGGACACAAATCCTGCCTCAAAAGCCGATGGCGCCAGGTAAACACCTTGGTCCAACATGCCGTGAAAGAACTTCTTGAAGCGCCCGACGTCGGCCGCTGCAATCTGGGCGAAACTCCTGACTGATGTGGCGTCCGTGAATACCAAACCGAACATGCCACCTTCGCACTCGGTGGCCATCGGAATGCCGGCTCGTTTGGCGGCGGCCGACAGACCGTCGATCAACTGCCTTGTCTTCGCGGTCAGCGATTCGTAAAACCCGGGCTCGTCGATCAGTTCGAGTGTCGCGAGTCCAGCGGCCATCGCGACGGGATTGCCCGACAAGGTGCCCGCCTGGTAAACAGGCCCATCCGGTGCAAGGCTGGCCATAACGTCCGCGCGGCCACCAAATGCGGCCGCTGGCATTCCGCCACCGACAATCTTGCCGAGCGTGGTCAGGTCCGGCGTTATGCCGAAGAGGGATTGCGCTCCGCCTTTCGCGACGCGAAAGCCCGTCATAACCTCGTCAAAAATCAAAAGTGTCCCGGACGCCGTGCACAGGGTCCGCAACGCCTCGTGGAATCCCGGTACGGGCGGCACCATGTTCATGTTGCCGGCGATCGGCTCGACGATTACGCAGGCGATCGTGTCGCCGAGCTCTGCAAAGACAGTCTGCAGCGCGTCGATATCGTTGTAGGGCAGGGTGATCGTGTGTTCCGCCAGACCGGCAGGCACACCGGGCGAGCTGGGCACGCCCAGGGTCAGTGCCCCCGAGCCCGCCTTGATCAGCAGTGAATCCGAATGGCCGTGATAGCAGCCCTCGAACTTGATGATCTTGTCGCGTCCGGTGTAGCCGCGCGCAAGGCGAATCGCGCTCATGGTCGCCTCAGTGCCGGAACTCACCATGCGAACCTTTTCGATCGACGGTACAAGCTCGCGGATCTTTTCGGCAATGCGCGTTTCCAGCACACAGGGTGCGCCAAAGCTGAGGCCCTGTTTGGCTGTCTCAATCACAGCGGCGATAACCGTTGGATGACTGTGGCCGAGAATCATCGGCCCCCAGGACCCGACATAGTCGATGTAGCGGCGGCCATCCTCGCTTTCCAGGTAGGCGCCTTTTGCACTTTTGAAAAAGATCGGGTCGCCACCGACGCCGGCGAAGGCACGAACAGGCGAATTGACGCCGCCCGCGATGACAGCTTGCGCGTTACTGAAAAGACTCATGAATTTCCTCCTGCGGAGGACGAATCCTACCGGACTGTTGGTGGCTCGCTCAACTGTCGAACGTCGTAGCCATTGCGAAGCAGTTGCTTTGGCACGCCATCGTGACCGACGAGATGCAAAGCACCGACGATGATCAGGTAATCGTCGTCGTGCCCGAGCAGACTTTCGATTCGCCGGACCCAGCGGTTGTTACGGTCAATGACCAATGCCTGGTTCAGTTCTTCCTGCTCCTGCATGTCATCGAGTATGCCGGCCTCGAGCCCCGCAATATCGCCATGCCGCCAGGCAATGATCACCTCGTCCATCATATTGTCGAGCTTGGCGCTTTCCTTCAATGTCGCGATGAGCATCTCACGTTGTGCCGGTAAAGACATGGAATCCAGGAATTGAATTTGCTCTTCGATCGTTTCAAAGCCGTCGATGCGCTTGCCGTCCTCTGTGGCTTTGTTCAGCATGTACATCTCGATTCCGAGGGTTGGGTTAAAGCCGACCCGGCTCAGCATCATCATCTCTATCGTCATCGCGGCGTACCAGGGCTCGGTCTTGCTGAGCATCTCGAGCGGGATGTCGATGAGATCAGCCGCTGCTGCTGCCTCTGCGTAGAGTTGATCGCCCATGAGATCGCGTAGCGTCCTGTCGTCCTGCAGTACACCGTAAGTGGTGAACAGGGTTTGCGCTGTGAGGGGATTGAGATCGTCCATATCCACTTCCATGATCAGGACCTCGGCATCGTCATAAACGGCGTCGAATGCTGACGGCAGCGGGTAATCTTCGGAGCGCAGCAAGTGGATCGAGCCCAGCAGGTAGATGGAGTTGTTCGCCCCTGAAACCTGCCACAGCGTCAGCGGATGGCCGGTTTCGCTGGCGTGGACGGGCATTGCCAGCATTGCCAGCAATCCGAAACACGTTCTGATCATTCGTTGTCTATCCAGATGAGTTCATTGTCGATGCTACCGTCGGGGTGCAATGTAATGCGCCGGT
>JAOUNK010000104.1 GCA_029881015.1 Gammaproteobacteria bacterium
AACACTCGTCGACTCGCGAAGTTCCTCCAGACCCTCAACCTCAATTTCGATGATGTCAGCGCCATTGTCGCCCATCAGCCCAACCGCCTGCTGGATGACGTCCGACACTTCTGCGTAAGGGCCGGAACGCTCGAGGTAATCTGTCAGGACCCCGAGGCGCGCGCCCTCAAGCGCATCGGGGTTCAGGAAGTCCAGGTACGATGCGGGAACATGCCCGGTCGCGGCAGTCGTCTGCTCGTCCGCCGGATCGACTCCTGTTGTGATACCGAGAACGATCGCAAGGTCAACCATGCTGCGCGCAAGTGGTCCGCCAACGTCCTGCGTGTGCGACAGCGGAATTATTCCGTCGCGACTGGACAGGCCCTGGGTCACGCGGAGTCCATACAGGTTGGTCGTTGCCGCCGGTATGCGAATAGACCCGCAGGTATCACTCCCCATCCCCACAGCGGCAAAATTTGCCGTCACTGCCACCGCCGTACCGCCACTCGAGCCACCCGGATTTCGCCGCGGATCATAAGGATTCAAGGTCTGCCCGCCCAACGAGCTGATTGTCTCGATGCCGCGAGCCAACTCATGAAGATTGGTTTTTCCAATAATCACCACGCCCGCTTCGCGAAGTTTGCGGACCTGGTACCCGTCCCGCTCCGGCACAAACCCTCGCAGCGCTAGCGAACCGCCCGTGGTCGGCATGTCATGGGTGTCGTAGTTATCCTTGAGTACGATGGGTATACCATGTAACGGGCCACGTGCCCCGCTGGTCTCGCGCTCACGGTCGAGCTCCGCCGCTTCCTCTGCCGCACGGGGATTGATGTGGATCATCGCATTCAGCTTCGGCCCCTTCTTGTCGAACGCATCGATGCGCGCAAGGTACTGACGAACGGCTTCCTGCGAGGTGATTTGCCCCCGGTCCATCGCCGCCTGAAGCTGCGGGATCGTTAGTTCGTAAACGCTAAAGTCACCTGCGAACATGGACACCTCCCTCCAGACGCGGAAGAAATTTCCACCCATTACTTTGCCAACATCCTCATCGCTGTATCCGCGGTCCAGCAGTTCGCTCGCGATCGCATGAAACTTGGCATCGTGATCAAACCCTTTGACGTAAGTAGACACTCCGCGGAGATCTGAACCGATACCCGCGTGGTCTATACCGCCGACCTCGATGACGTGCTCAATATAGTCAACCATCTCGGCGACGGTCGCGATATGGCGCCCATGTGGCCATATGCCCACGACTCCCCCGTTTTCAGCAATCGCGCGAATCTGGTCGTCTGTCACGGCACGGTCATGATCGGTGTACCTCTGCACACCGCCATGGCTGAATATTACCGGATGAACAGTCGTCGCCAGAATGTCACGTTGTGTCTCGGCATTCGCGTGTGCCATATCGATGACGAGACCGAGGCGGTTGGCTTCACGAACAACCTCGCGACCGAACTCTGTCAGACCGCCCGGTGAGTACGGCCAAGTCTGGACGTGACCGAGTTCGTTGTTGCGAAAGTGGACCAGTTGGATCAGGCGCAGCCCATTCTTATGCAACTTGTAGAGGTTTTGGATCTGACCCTCAAGTGCGTCCGCGCCTTCAAGTGCCGGCATGATCGCGACCTGGTTTGTCCTGCGCGCGTCCGTCACCGAGTCGGGCGTATCGGCGTGCACCGCATATCCCAGCTCAAACGTCTTCATGAGTCGCGACAGCCTGTCCGCAGACAAGGCATATGTCTCGCCCGGTTCCGGCCGATACTTTCCTTTCTCTACTTTGGTTCCATCTCGGTTGAAGTAAGAACCGTCGTACGCCATGTCGCTGCTGATATTTGCAACAACGAGGTCCATCGTACTCCGCCGATAAAGCTCGACCTCTTCGGCCGTAATGGATTCGACATTAGCCCGATGAAAGCGGCTGGGGTGCGCATGCATATCCGCAAACACGGCGCCCTCATGAATAGCCAGTACTCGTGGATCTGAGGTCGGTGCCTCCAATACGGGCGCGGACATGCACGCCACCACGAACGGCATGTACACAAGGGACATCAAGTAACAACAACGTTTCATGTGCAGGCTTCCTCTGAGAGCAAGTCAGTATCCCTTGTCCAGGTCGATTACAAACTTTAGAGGTTCACCGTTGCTGAAACGGCGATAGTTCTCAAGGAAGACCGGTGCGATCAATGACGGATGGCTGATCGCCGCTATGTGCGCCGTAATCGTCAGGTTCGGTGCACTCCAGAACCGGCTGTCGCCCGGCAGGGGTTCTTCATTGAATACGTCGAGCGCGGCGCCGGCCAGCGTGCCACTCTCCAGCGCATCGACCAGCGCGTCATCGTCGATCACGTTGCCACGACCTACGTTGATGACGTACGCATGGGACGGGAGCTTGCCGAGCGCTGCCCGGTCGAGCAGCCTATCGGTGCTGTCGGTCTGGGGAAGCGTTGTTACGAGGAAATCGAGCCCTGCGAGGAAATCATGGAGTCGCGAGACCGGCTCGACGTGGTCGAAATCAGGCAATGGCGCGCCGGACCGGCTAAGGCCCGTCAACTTCATGCCGAATGCCCGGCCAGTCCGCGCTACGTGGGCGCCGATCGAGCCGGTACCCATCACACCGAGGCGTTTCCCGTGCAAGACACCGGAGGACGCCGGGTACCACTCGCGCTTGCACTGCCTTGCCATGCGCTCATGCACTTTCAGCTTATGCGCAAGCAGGTAAGCCATGACGTACTCGGATATCTGCGGCCCAAACACGTCCTTGACGCCGGTCAGGACGTAGTCCCGGCGAGCGATGTCGCACAATGGCTTTACGCCGGCCCAGGTGGACTGCACCCAATCGACTGCCGGTAGCTCCGGCAAAATGGCCGCAACGAGGTCGGGATTGCCAAAGACGATGGACTGGCCGCTGTACCGGCGCAGTGCTTCCGCCACTGTCGTGCAGGCTTCAACCGCAATATCGATGTCGCCGGCGCGCGCAATCTCCTCGGCGAATCGCTCCGCAGCTCCGCTGAGAACGAGGCAGCCGGGCACTATTCCGGCCCGCGGCTCGTCCAGCGATCAACCAGTACCGCGGTCGACATCTGGGCAAGCACGTTGACCGCCGAACGCATCATGTCCGGAATCCTGTCGATACCGAGGATGATCGCCAGGCCGGCCACGGGAACCCCGACCGCATCCAGCGCAGGCGCCATCGTAACGACGCCGGAGGACGGCACGGGCGCCACGGTCAAAGAGACCAGGAAGGTGGCAAGCATGGCCGCGCCCACGGCCGCCATGGGCACGGGTACGCCGTAGAGATACGCGAGGAAGACAATCGCCGCGCCCTGGAACAGCGCGCTGCCGGGTCGATGCATGGATGCGCCCAGCGGGACCAGTAGATCCGCCACGGTTTTCGAGACTTTCAGGTTCCTGGTTGTTTCCTCCAGCGTCACGGGTATCGCCGCCGCAGTACTCGTCGTCGATACCGCAACGGACATGGCTCCGAAAGCACCCGACAGGTAGCGGACAGGATTGATACCGGCGACAAAGTACACAAGCGGCAATGTGACGAGCGCTAGGAACAGGACAAGGCCGACGAAGACACAGATGATGAACATGCCCAGCGACACCAGCAGGTCCCAGCCGAGCCTGGCGGTTACCGGGGCCACCAGGCCGAACACGCCGACAGGCGCCGTGTACAGAATCCACCAGACGAGCTTGATCAGTGCTTCGCTGACGTCATCGGCGAGGTTGACCAGGCGTTCGCGTCGCTCCACGGCGAGGGTGCCGGTGGCCGCTGCAACCAGCGCGGTGAAAACGATCAACGGGAGAATCTGCCCGCTACTCGCAGCGGCAAAGGGATTTGCCGGGACCAGCCCGACGAGGAAATCCACGATACCCTGGAGTTCGGGAACGGATGCCGCACCCGCCTGCGGCATCTCGATCTCGGTCGCGAATCGCAGGCCTATCGCCATGGTCCCCATACCGATAGCGATCGCCGGAATGAGCGTGATCCAGTAGTAGGCCAATGTCAGCCCGCCAATGCGACCGAGCTTTCGCGGATCCCCGAGGCGCGCGATGCTCGTGAAGATCACCGTGACGATCAAGGGAATCACCACCATCCTGATCGCGTTGATGAAGAGCGTGCCGAACGGTGCAGAGCCCTCGGCAAGAGCCAGCAACCAGGCGTTGCCACTCGCGGATGCGCCCAGCCCGACGATGAGGCCGAGGACCAGGCCCGCGGCAATGGCTACATGCAACATCTACTCGCTCCTCTGCGCAGCACCTTGCCCGGGAACGTGTCGGTACGTACCCCGGCATCGATAACCGGAACACCACCAACGATGACATGCGAAAACCCGGTCGCGTATTGATGGGGGTTTGCCCAGTCATCGTTGTCGTCCACCATCTCGGGATCGAAGATGACGATGTCGGCCGTCATGCCGTTAGCGAGGACTCCCCTGCTTTGCAAGTTGATGCGGTTTGCGGGCATACCACTCATCTTGTGTACGGCCTCTTCCAGGCCCAGGACGCCCTCCTCGCGAACATACCGGCCCAGCACCCTCGGAAATGTTCCGTAGTTGCGTAAGTGAGGAACGTTTTTCCCGAACGGCACCGCGGAGCCATCTGACGCAATGCTGGTGAATGGCGCCTGCATGATTCGTCGCACGTCCTCCTCCACCATCATGTGGTAGATCGCGGAACCGCCACCGTCGTACAGGATGACCATGGCGACTTCGGCGCCGTTCTCGACTGTCGGCTCCCGGCCGTTCATGACGACCACCTCGGCCAGCGTCTTGCCCGCGTATTCGGGATGGCTCGGGAAGGAGGCGACGGTGATGCGCGACAGGTCGCCGGCCGCCCTCGCGCCATTGAGTATCGCGATAGCCTCTTCCTTGATCCGCGCACGCGTCGCCGGGTCATCGAGCCGCGCCTGGAATTCTTCCTTCGTACCCGCCCTTGCCCAGGCCGGCAGGATATTCTCGAGACCGGTACTGCCCGCCGTGTAGGGATACTGGTCGACCGTAACGTCGATACCTTCCGCCCGGGCGGCCCCGACCAGGCCCAGCGTGACGGTGCTGTCTCCCCACATCGTATTGTCCGCCACCTTGAAGTGGGAAATATGCACGGGTATATCGGCCTCGCGCCCGATGACAATCGACTCTTCGATCGCGTCGACAATGAGATCGAATTCACTGCGCATGTGGCTCGCGTAGATACCGCCTTCGGCTGCAACGACTCGGGCAAGCGCAATAACCTCGTCCGTTTCTGAGTACGTGCCGGGCAGGTAGATCAGCCCCGTCGACATGCCGAAAGCGCCGTCATCCATGGCCGTTTTGACGAGCGCATTCATCGCCGCCTGCTCGGCCGTCGTCGGCGCCCGGTTGTCGTTGCCCATGACGGCTTCGCGCACCGCGTTGTGGCCAATGAGGACACCGACATTCAGCGCGATACCGGTCTCGCTGACTGACTGGAAATACTCGTCAATGTGCACGGGCGAGTTCCCGCAATTGCCGGTCAGAATAGTGGTGACGCCCTGACGAAGATAGTTCTCGACACCCGGGTTGTTCCGGATATTGCGATCCGCATGATTGTGAAGGTCAACGAATCCCGGTGAGACAACCGAACCCCTTGCGTCAATAACCCGGGCCGCTGCGGCGTCCGCGAGGTCGCCGATCCTGGCAATACTCCCGTCAAGCACGGCGATGTCACCCGCAAATGCAGGTGCGCCGGTGCCATCGACGATGGTGCCGTTGATAATCAGCAGGTCATAGGCTGGCTTCCGTGCCGGCTCCGAGACGCAGGCACTGGCTGCAGCAACAAGCCACAGGAGAAAGACAAGCCTTGGGAATCGTTTCATCATCGAAAATTGGTGGCTATGATACCTCTAAATCCGTGGCGCTTTGGTATACACCGATCGCGTACGCCACGAAACCCAACGGAACCATGAACTCCTTGTATTCCGTCACCTCCCACAAGCGTGAGTAATTCTCGCCATTGAACAGGAACACCCCCTGCGAGATCAGGACGAGAATCAACGCGCAGCAGACAACGATGCGGGTGCCCTGGTCTCGACTACGCCGAGCGAACAGAAACAAGGCGATGCAGGCGCCGAAAAACGCGACTTGCGTGAAAGCTACGTTCCACATGTCGAAATTGTAAGCGCACGCCAGCGCACCGATGATCGCCACAAATGGCTTGGGGAACACCAGCCCTGTGCGCATATCGACAAATACCTCGGCAAACAGCAGCCGTAGTACGGGCAGTACCAAGAGGAAGATAAATGCGCCGAAGTAATAGACATTCTCCACCCGGTTAGTCGCGAAATTGTGAAAATTCATCTCGCCCTGTTCGTTGTGGCCAAACAGGTCCGGCGCACTTAAGCCCAGCTGTCGCTGAAACCAGGATACTTCCTCCATTGCAATCACGAAGAGCACCAGTGCGAGCAGTGCAAGGGCGACCTTCGCCAGTGGGGAACTCCCGTTCCGCAACCCGGTCTTGGCCAGTGCTGCCAGCAGCACCCCGCTGCCGCCAAGTAACAAGAGAACCGAGCCCCACTCTACCGGGCCATCCTCCAGAGACCAGTCGCTGAACCGCGCCGGATCAACCAGGAACAGAATTGCGAAGAACGTTGATATGGACAGTCCAGCCGCGATCAGGAGTTTTTCGGTTCGAGAGCCCAGCCAAAAATAGTGCTGCGACCCACGAGCCGACCCCGAAGTCACTCCCAGCGCGATGAGTACCAACGACAGGAACAGGACGGCGCTGCGCAACAGATACCCGGGCGAAACGTCGGGCACATGCTCTCCAAGCAATCCGTACCGGGAACGCAGCAGGTCGAAGCCAAGAACTGCTGCCACGGCGACGATACCGGCCAAGATCATCCCTGCCGGCAGCAGCCGGTTCCCGAGACCTGATCGTTGCACTCTTTTCCCCTCTTCCCCAGTCGTGGCTGGATTTCGCATGAGATTCGATTGTAATAGACTTCAAAGGGCGGCTTCTTCACATACTCCCATAATTTCCCAGGTCGGCATCCTCTATGGCACCTAAACTCGAAATCGGCCCCAACCACGATCCGGCAGCACTGGGCGGGATACTGCAGGAGAAAGGCTGGTTACAGGTCCCTGACTTCTTCACGCCGGAAACGGCCGAATACCTGCACAAGATACACGTGGAGAACCAGGACTGGTCGCTCGCATACAACGACGGCGACAACTACTACGAAAGCCCGATTCGGGAGATCCAGGCCGCTTCGCCACAGCACCGTCAACAGTTGATGAACGGCATCTACGCCAGGGCCCGCACCCAGTTCCAGTACGTGTTCTACCAGTACTACATCAGCCAGGCGATCGAGCTGGGGGAACAACCCGGGCATCCCATGCACCAGTACCATGAGTTCATCAACAGCGATGAAGTTCTCGACTTCATGCGAACCCTGAGCGGCGAATCTGCCGTTCGCAAGGCTGACAGCTATGCCTCGAACTACTCACCCGGACACTTCCTGACAACCCATGATGACCGGCATGCAAGCCACGACCGCGTGGCTGCCTTTGTCTTCGGCATGACCAAAACCTGGGACAAGAACTGGGGCGGTCACCTGGCGTTCTTCGACGATGACGGCAATATCACCGACGCCCTTATGCCCAGCTTCAATACACTGAATATTTTCCTGATACCGCAAATGCACTCCGTGCAGCTTGTGTCTCCGTTCGCCGGAGCGAATCGCATCA
The DNA here is from genome assembly GCA_029881015.1 of Gammaproteobacteria bacterium. Taxonomy (GTDB): domain Bacteria; phylum Pseudomonadota; class Gammaproteobacteria; order Steroidobacterales; family Woeseiaceae; genus UBA1847. The sequence goes on from JAOUNK010000104.1 coordinate 7,686, forward strand.
GTTACCTGGGTTGGCTCCACCGCTAGTTTATCCGCCTGGGCTATACCCGCAGCCATCATCTTCCATGACGTCCCACTGGTCGCGGCATGGCGAGGGCCGTATCATTGTTCCTCACTAACGCTCAGGAGTGATCGCGTGCGCTTCGCCAAGTCATCGGTATCTTTAGTCCTGCTGCTTGGCGCGAATGCAGCCGCGCAGGTGCCGGGTACCAACTGGGCGTACACGGATCCGTACCGTGACCAGATGCTGTACTTACACGCGCTGGTCAACTACTCCTACGATGCGCAGTGGCAAATCGGCTGGGAACGTCAACAGCTTGCCGGCAATGCTTTGCGCATCAATACCGGCAGCGTCACCTCGACAGAGCTGCTGACGGACACGGACCTCAACATCAACGAGGCATTGAACGACCGGTGGCGCTTCCATGGAAGCTTCCGGCGCACCGGCCTCCGGCAGTGGTCGGACCAGGAAGAGCGGCTGCTGCTGGGCCTCGAACGCTCGATTCCTGGCAATTCCGCCGTCTACATGGCCGTAAACCCCGAGTTCAGTAAAGAGTTCATCGATGTCGCTGCCGGGTACACGCTCTACCGCGACGATCGTGAACAATACGTGCGCGTCGGCGTTTTGCTCGAAGACATCAACTACGAAACCAAGAACGAGCGCGGTGGCGAGTCCGAAGAGAGCCCGGTTGCGCTGCAGTGGCTGGTGCGGCTTGCACTGGTGCACGACTGGTATCTATACAGCGAGGGGGAAGTAGGTACTGGTTTTGAGCGGGTGTTCACCGACGCAACCCTGTCCCCTGACCTTGCACGCCATGATCGTCAAACGAACACGGCCCAACTGCGCGTATCGCGATCGGCCGAGGACGGCACCGTCTGGTCTGCCTGGCTGGACTGGTACGACTTTAACGAAGTCATGGAATTCAGGCAGGCAAGTTTCAATTACGAGTACAACAACACGCAGCTTGTTATCGCCGCGGAACACATTCGCGTAATGCGCGACCGTCACCAAGTGCGCCTGCTTGTCCGTCATGTGCAGCAAGAAGCCAGCTCGCGAGGCTTCAATGAACATGACTACGATCGAACGGACATACTCGGCGGTGCATTCTATGAGTATCTTTGGCCTAATAGCGGTGCGATATTCGGCTACGCGTTCGGCCAGCCAGATATTGCGTTCCGGGCACCCGACCCGGTCGAGAGCTACAACCTGGACGACTACCGGGACAAGCTCATTGCCGGGTGGCGCTACGACTTCTCGGATCGCGCACAAATACACCTGTCCGTCAGTCACGAAGTCAGCGCACACGGATTTGGCGGAGGTGCCGTGCGGTTCCAGATGTTCTTCTGATCGACAGGAGCCAGTTTCGCTGCGCTACGACCCAGCGCGCGGGTCCAGTAAAACCCTTCCACTGCAACGCCTAGACGAAAAACTGACCAAGCTACCCTGTAGCGCCAGCAACCAGGACTTTTTTCATGCCAAGACACCAAACACGGGTCCATACCCGCGTGATTGATTATTCTCGGCTTCAGGGGCGCTGCGTCAATTCCGGGATGTACTTGACGGCGCGCTTATCGTCCTTGTCATCCTTGCCCTGCTCGAAGGCCAGCTCACGCAAGGGACGTCCAATGATTGCCCGACGAATGGCGTCTGCCTGGCTTTCGCCCACCCATGGGTGCATGTCCGAATCGGGAATGACGATACGACGCTTCATAAAAAAAAGCGTATCAGCGATGTTTACGAGACGATACGAAACACGTCACGGTTCGGAAAGTGGCGTAAGGGGGCAGGATGGATTCGAATCGCCTTAGGGCGATCCTCACCCCTGCGGGGCCTCCGGCAAGCGGGCGTCCAAAACGCCGGCGCGTTTTGTTGAACAAGTTTCCCTCCTGATCCCTCCCCGGCAAAAACGAAAAAAGGGCCCCGTAAAGGGGCTCTTCTTTTCGTTTTGGTAGCGGGGGTTCGCTGCCAACGCTATCTGGTGTTTGTTACGGCACTGGATGTCGCAACCGGTTTGGAACTCCCCTATCGGACCATATAG
>JAOUNK010000434.1 GCA_029881015.1 Gammaproteobacteria bacterium
TCCTTGTCGACATAAACGACCTGTGCCTCGGCCTCTGCACGCGCCGCTTCGGCATACGAATTATGCTCGCCGCCGAGTTCCTGCAGCGCATGCCAGCGCTCCCGGCACCGCCGGACGCGCCGGATCATGGCCTCATCGACGACAAGCCTGATGAGTCGGTTGTCCTGATCCACGACGGATACGAACGGTACTTTGTTGAGCGACGCGGAAGCCGGAAGGTCCAGGTACTCGGCAACCGAAACCATGCTGCTCATTTCCTCGTTTGCAGCAACGGCGGCGAAGTGTTCGCCGTTGCGCCGCGAAGTCACTGCAAAATCGGCGGGCGTGAAGGCGGTCTCCTCCCGGACGCTTTGCAGGTCTTTATCTTCGTAATGCAATTCGCGATAGATCCAGTCAGCGCCGGGCTCCGGGTTATTCCCGATGTTGAAACGGAGCTTCAGCCCAGCGCCTGCCGACGGGTCATAGCTGAATGAAGGGAAGACCCGTGATTCGAGTGCGGCTGCGGCCACGAGATACGCGGGCATGCCAGGCGCTTCGCTGGCGACGGGTGCGAAAATGCTGAAGATGGCCGGCCCCTGGTACTCCAGACCTTTGCGGATCTGGTCCTGGTGCTTGGCGATTGCCGACGCTGTCGATTGCAGGACATAAGCATTGCCCGGTGCCATCAGCGTATGGGCCAGCTGCTGCACGAAGGATCCCTGGTAGAGGTCCCGCCCGTTGCTCGGAGACTCCCCGAAGGCATCGTTGACCTGCAGCATGACTTTGATCGGCAGGTCGCAGGAAACAATTTCCATCAGTCGCGCGGTGTCGAGGGTACTCGACTCGCTTTCATGAAGCACGACAAGATAGGAAGGGAACAGGGACAGATCTTCGGGTGTCAGCGCCTGCGCGCCGTAGCGCTCGAAATAGGCGGCGTGCTTTTCAGCGTTGTAGGCGTTGTCGCACTCCAGCTCCGCGATCGCCATTGCCTTGATCACTTCGGCCATGGGTTCCAGGCGTTCGTGATAAGTTTTTAGCGCGCCGGGTAGTGAGTCGAACATGAAGCGATAAGGTGTATCGACGCCGACGCCTGCATCGGACGGGCCGAATGCGAAGAAGCGCTGATTCTCGAGGATGGCCAGTGCCGCCTTGATGCGGCTGCGACGTTCGGCCGGGAGGTGATTACGCGGCGTCGAATCACCGAGGAGGTCCGACATCAGGTCGAAATCGAACGCTTCCTTGTAATGCTTGCCGACGGACTTCTTGAGTTCCTTGCCAGTCCTGGAGTTCGTCGATTTCAAATCGTCGACACGCAGCATGTTGCGCAGGCGGATGATCAGGGTCGACAGTCTCGCGATCGTCGCAGCGGCGCGGCGCGCTTCGTGCTGCGACCAGGCATGACTGATGGCCCGCTCCGGCAGGAGGATGTCGCAGTCGACGACTTTCCCGCGCGCCTTGAGCGCGAACCTGGCGGTACCCAGATTGCTGCGCAACGCGTCCGCGTCCTGGTCTTCGCGACTTTCGGCGAGGAGCGATTTTTCTGCCTTTTTCCAGAGGTCCTCAATCGGCAGGTCGCTGCCGTCGGCGACGAGTTCGCGCATGCGACGCTCGAGTCGCAGCACATGCTGGCGCAGTGGCTCGCCGGCATTACCTTTGGGGGCGATGTCACGTAGAAGGCGATTGAAGATGCCGGTCAGTGTATCGGCGAAGGCGGGCGACTTGAAATCGTCCAGCAGGACGAGCGGAAAGTCGTAGCGAAGCTTTGTCAGATCGCGGTAAGGCGCCAGCAATGCAGGGCAGAAGTCAGCGCCGGGATCTCGAGCCGTGTCTTTGCCACGGCGACCGGTCAGATGGAAGTTGATGAGTTCCTGCAATTCGACGCTCATGATACGTCTCGCGGCCAAATCGTGAATTTATCCAGTTCGGTGTCCAGCCCCTTCTTGATCAAATCGGGCGTGAACATTCGTGCGGGCTTGCGGATGTCCTCGTAACAGGGCACATCCGGGTTTCGATACAGAATTCCGACCGGTATCTTTTCGCTGGTGCCCACGATGCTACGTGCCTCGACGATATCGGACGGGTCGTGCTCCATCTGGTTCTTGTAGACGCGTGACAGCGCGGGTGGCAGCTGTACGCCGTTTTCATGTGTCAGGACCAGCAGGCTGTCGGGATTCTGGATGCACGGCTCCCAACGGTTTGCCTGGAATTCCGGGCAACGCTGCAGGATGCGGATGAACGAAAATCCGCGGTGCTTGAAGCCTTCATGGATGATCTGGAATAGCAGGTCCGGAATCCAGTCCGGTGCCTGTGCGACGAATGACAGGTTCGAAAACCCGAGCGTCGCCTGCAACGGGTCGAAGGCCGGCAGAATGGAACCACGGGGCGTCGTGTTGCTGCGCGTGCCCTGCGGCGATGTCGGGGAAGCCTGGTTTTTGGTCAGACCGTAGATGTTGTTGTCGTGCATCATCACGGTCATGTTCATGTTGTAACGCGTCGCATGAACCCAGTGCGCGGTGCCGATGCTGCAGCAGTCGCCGTCGCCGGTATTGACGAAGACGTGC
>JAOUNK010000105.1 GCA_029881015.1 Gammaproteobacteria bacterium
TGGCCTACACCTTGATCGTGCTTGGCTCGTGGACTAAGAGAAGACTGAGCGAGTAGTTGGATGACTGCTTTTGGCCGCACTGCGACAGTTGCCCAGGTTGCGCGGCGACTTCCGCTTTGCGCACGAAAGGAGTCGGTCGTTGAATCTGGGTTATAATTTCCGCCACTGACCCTATGCGGACAGTCAAACAATTTTCGTCACCGGGGCGTTGAATCAGTAAAACACCAAGATTTCGTTTAGCCGTTAACACCGATCTTGATCAACTGGCGGAGATGCGCTGGAATTATTGGGTCGAAGGTGGTTCCGACCCTGCGGCGCGGAACAGACAAGAATTCGTTGACGGATTCATCGATTTTCTAAGACCAAAACTCAACAAGACGTGGTTTGTATGGTGCGCATCCGAAGATTCCGAAATTATTGGCCATGTTTTTGTTCAAGTCATTGAAAAAATTCCTAAACCCAGCGCTCCGGCAGACACATTCGGGTATGTAACAAATGCCTGCATGCATCCGTCTTACAGGAATGCGGGCATTGGGTCGCAGTTGATGGAAAAGGTAAAGACTTGGGCGCGAAGTCGTGATTTGGAGTTCCTCGTACTATGGCCGAGTGGACCGAGTATTCCGTTCTGGCAAAAGTTGGAATTCACAGTCGATGATCCGCTGGTGTTCGAGGTCCGGCCATACGTCAACTAGCAACAAACGATCGGCCGCTCCTGGCCGCTCTGCGACAGTTGGCCAGGCTGCTCGGTGACTTCCGCTTTGCGCACGAAAGGAGTCGGTCGTTGAATCTGGGTTATAATTTCCGCCACTAACCCACAGCAGACGGCGTCCCCGCGTCCAATCGGTGCCTTCGTCGACAGTGGGAATGACACCATGAATGCAGTATGGTCGAGCGACGTGACGGAAGCTCTCATTTGTTTCGGAAGTCCTCGCAGCTGATCCAGCATGGGAATCGACTACAATACCTCCACCCTATCCAGTTCGTACAAATCACCTTTGACCGTAAGGGTGTTCGATTCGCTTCCGGGCAATCCTGTTTCGATTGGTATCGCTTTGGCGATTGTCCTGCTCGTAGTCTTTCTTGCCGGTAGAGCGCTTTTCGGCGCAGCCGAAAACTCATCGACAGATGACCTCAGGGTCGCCATCACACAAATCCTCATCACGGCTTACAGCGGCTCCGCGTATGCCTACTTGTTGATGACTGCGCGTAAGTCCACGCGGGATTTGTCGGCCGTTGCTCGAGACCTGCCCAACTGGTCGACAATTATTAGTCGCGCTGGCAAACACCCGTGGTGGATATTGCTGCTGGTTGGCGCTGCAAACTATCTGGTCATCGGCGTAGCCGTCACGAATGCGACGACGCCCGAGCCCGTGAACCCATGGGAATGGCAGACCTGGAACTATGACGTCTTCTGGCATCGCATCACCACGGTGGTTTTCGTGTGGTGGATGGCCTGTTTTAGCTATGTGACCGTAGTGGAATCCGCTCGGTTATCGCGTGTGTCGGCCGATATCCCGTCACTGGATATTCTCGATATGCGTCCGTATAAGCCGTTGATTCGTCAGGGGCTGACAAACGCACTTTTGGTGTTTGGCATGGTATCGGTTCTGTCTCTCCTTGCCGTCGAGTCCCGATATTATCTGGCGCTTTTGGGTTTCTGGATCGCGTTTACCGTGTTGGCATGGATAGGATTGATGTTGCCGTTGCGGGGCATACGGAAAAAGATCAAAGCCGCCAGGAATCAGGAGCTCGATTGGTGTAGGCAGCATATGGTGATGTCCAGAGACGCGCTAAAGTCCGGTGAGAATGTTAAGCAGTCCATTGCTGAAGTCACGGCGTACCGGACTTTGATCGAGAAGACGGGGAACTGGCCATTCGATAGCCTTACTTTGGTCCGTTTCACGCTGTATCTCTTGATTCCTCTGGTTTCCTGGCTGGGCGGGGCCTTTGTCGAACGTGGCCTCGATTTCATCCTGTCCTGATCCGCAGATCCGCGGCTCGAATATCGCGAGCGTCTGCTCATGGCCGAGGCCGTGTAAAAACGCCGATACCGATTTGTCGGTTGGAAATTGAAACCCCCAACAATCGCCGGATGAGAGCTAGTGGAACGTGACAGTTACATTGTTCGATGTTTTTGATAACGTGTGTGCCGCTGTCCCATGAGGATGAGTTTCGACTGCGTGTTTACACAGCCTCGGCCGGAAGCCGCCGCCGGGGGGGTTTGAGGTAGGATGACTCCACCTTACCGATAGCAGACTGTTCTGGCAGCCCAAGCGATTGCGACAATGAACTCTGACACATTCTTCTCAGGCATGATTCACCCCGCGAAGATCGGACCGATCCTTACCGTGGCGATAGCGGTACTGCTGGTCACCAGCATGCCGGCGAGCTCAACCGAGGTTACGCGGCTCACCAATATCAACAACTCTTATCCGTACCCGGCGCCCGACGGTGGCCGCATCGTGTTCCAGTCCGACCGCACTGGCATTGCGCAGATCTATATTATGAATGCGGACGGCAGCGAGCTGCGCGTCCTTACGGACGACCCACTCGGCGCCGAGACGCCGGTATTCTCACCGGACGGCAAGCACATCCTGTTCGCCGCCTATGTGGCCGAGGGCAACAACGATGTGTTCATCATGGCTGCCGACGGCAGTGGGCGACGCCGGATCACCGACGGCCCTGGCTACGACGGCCATCCGCACTTCAGCGTCGACGGAAATCGAGTCGTGTTCAATTCTGATCGCACGACACCAGACCGCGGTGCCGGCTGGAGCCAACGCTGGCATGAGATCTTTAGCGTCGCCCTGGACGGGAGCGATCTTCGCCAGCACACGCGCTGCCAGTCGGTGTGCACTTTCGGTTCATTGTCTCCGGACGGCAAGAAGGTTCTTTACCGCAAGACGATCGAAGGTGCGTCGTTCTCATGGTTTCTGACACCCGGTCAGCGCAATTCCGAGGTATTTATCGCCGACGCTGACGGCACCAATGCAGTAAACCTGTCGAATAGTGCGGCGTTTGACGGCTGGCCACGGTTCTCGCCCGACGGCGACTGGATCGTATTTGCCTCGAACCGTGCCGGGCCGGCCGGCGTCGGCCAGCTCTATCTGATCAAGCCGGACGGGTCTGAATTGCGACGCGTCACGGATGGCCCCTGGTCCTATGTCCAGCCGGCTTGGAGTGCGGATGGCTCGAGCCTGTACGCGAAACAGGGCGAGGAGACGAGAGATCACGAATTCGGTGACGTCGTGCGCATCCAGCTTGCGCAGTCCCACCTTCGCTGAAGGCAGCCAGCACGCGGCAAATGGGATCAGGGCACGTCACCCGAATGACCACTATTGGCTGCGACATACCAGGATGCGTTAACAAAGGTGCTTCGGGGCACGCATATCGATCATTCATGCAGAATAAGGTCTCTCAGCCGGCGGCGATGGCCAGCACTCGGCACCGCGCAGCCGGCTAACGCCTGGATAGAGGCGAACCCTTCTGCGATCAAGCCTGTCCTCTAAACGCATGGAACTATTCGACAAGATAATCACAGACCGTGGCTCGAAATACTCTGTATCGGGCGGACCATGCAGCTCGCCCGATGAGGCCAGGGCATTCATAATAGCGCTCTGTCGAAAGAAAAGATTCGCCAAGGCGACGCACAATACCTGGGCGTTCCTGCAAGGCTCGACGCCGGTCAAGAATGACGACGGGGAGGCCGGGGCCGGCATGGTGATCGTCCGCATGCTGGAAAGAGAGGCGCTGCAGAACCATATTGTCGTTGTGACCCGTTGGTTCGGCGGGAAGCCGCTCGGCGGCGACCGATTCAGGCACGTTCAGGACGCGGTCCGCTTCTACCTCGACAATCGTTCAGGCTGAACTACGGGCTGTCCTGTCGCCTGGGCTCAAGCAGATAGGTGTCGAAGTTTGCGATCGACGACGTCACGGTCTGAGTCAGGTGCGCCTCCTCAGCGTCACTGCCACGGTCCTGGCGTACCTCATGCCTGCGCTTTACGCGATGCGTAGTAAGCGGTAACCACCGGATCAGCCGCGACCCGCTTTTCGTGCGCGACCAGTTGCGGCGCAACGCGGTCCACAAGGTCAGTCGGAACATGATCGAGTTGACCGGACCGGAACCAGCCAGTGATTCCGGCGACTTTCAGGTCAGCCACGGTCAGGCGATTGTCCGCAAAATAGTCGCCGCCGCGATCGAGCAATTCGCCAAAGCCCTTGAGGAAGACGGGTATCCATCCGTCGACGAGCTTCTCGCGCGCGGCCTTGAGTTCCTCACCCTCAAGACCGAAAGTGTGCACTATCTGGTGAAGCAGGTCTTCGACGGCGCCCATCGCTTCATCGCAATACAATGCCTGCCGATCATCTTCGGGATAAAGGTTTGCCTTCTTGCCGATGAAACGGCACATGGCGTTACTCTGGGTTACGTCCACACCATCGATGCTGAGAACCGGTACGCAGTTGAAGCGAGCGCTCTCGCGCATCTCCATGAACTCGGGAAACGAGATACGAACATCCTCGAAGTCGATGCCTGCCGCATGAAACGCTATCCGCACAGGCTCCGCGCGCCCGCCGTCCATATCGAAGTAAGTCAGTTTGTAGTGGGTCATCTATATCCTCCGTTTAGTCGTAGTATCTCAGGAATTCTTCCGGGATGTTGTCGAATGTCGCCGGCCTGTCTGCGGTCACAGGTAACTCACGAGAATTGTGCGTGTTCCAGAAGAGATAAAAGCCGCCGTCGTAGCCGGGGTCCTGCAAGTCGTGCAGCATGGCCGCCATGGCCTTGCCCGTGTACGTGGTCTCAAGGCTCAGGTCCATCTGGTCCTGCGCTGCGGCTACAGCGTCGCCTGTCGCCTCATCGAACTCCGCGTAGCCACCGGCGAGGAACTCCCCGCGCCAGACGAGACGTATCTTCTCCGGCATTGCCGCATCGAACGATGGATCGATACGATTGAGCATCATCGCCGTCTTCTGTACCAGGCGATCCAGCCTGGCCGCGGAACCGAAGCGCTCATCGACGACAGTCACGGCCTGTATCTCCGTCGGCAGGCCCGCCGCGGCGAGCCCCAACGCGAGTCCGGCGGTACTGCCCATCGTGCCCGTCGCGATATAAATGCGATCCGGGCAGGGCATGTCACCAGCCCGCACCTGCTGGGCCAGCTCCAGGCCGGCGCTCACGAAACCGACCGCACCGAGCCAGCTCGAACCGCCAAGCGGCACGACCCAGGTCTGCCGGTGCTGCAGGTGCTTCCGCAGCAGCGGGACGTGATCGATAGTGCCGCCATAACGGATGATCTCGGTACCCAGGTGCCGGTGCATGTTGAGTGTGCGCGGCACTTTCGGCGTGCGTTTCTGATGTGAAAGAAAGCAGGCGCATTGCAGGCCAATACTTTTCGCAAGAATGGCGGTTGCCAGCGCGTGATTCGAGCCGGCGGCGCCAAAGGTTGCTACGCGCCCGGCGTGCCGGTCCAGTGCGCGTTTGAAAATGTATTCGAGCTTGCGGATCTTGTTGCCGCCATACACCGGGCCGCTGACGTCGTCGCGTTTCACCGCAATGCGCCGTGTGCCTCTCGTCGTAACAATGTCATGGCACTCGACGGGCGTCGGCAACTCGGCGAGCTGCAGTTTTTCCAGGCGCTGACCGAGCGCCGGATAGGCGGCTGACAGGAAGTCACTCATGTCCCGAGATTATCGAAGTGCATTGATGAGCGCGAATGAATTAGTATTGGGCCACGCTTATCTGACCAGGTACGGAGACAGGTTTGTCAGATGCAGTTGACCGCGGCATCACGGTCACAGAAATCGCAGCGATGGATCAGTCCATCGATGTGTCGCCCGAAACCACGGCCGCCTTCGTCGGCCGTGCGCTTCGTGGTCCCCTGAATACTCCGGTCCTTGTAAAGAACTATGGCGAGTTCCGGCGCCGCTTCGGTGATGTCTGGTCACGTTCCAGCCTCGGACCGGCGGTCAGACAGTTTTTCGAGCATGGTGGCATGCAGCTCTACGTTGTGCGCGTCGCGAACAACGCACGCGGCTCGATGATCTGTTTGCCGGCCAGTGGTTCCGCACTGGTCCTGCGCGCGGTCGAGCCCGGTTCGACCGAGTTCATTCGTGCGGCCGTCGACTACGACGGTATCGAAGACGATGACACGCTCTTTAACCTGACACTGCAACGCGTCAGTCCCGGAACCGGTCACGTTGCAGACCAGGAGATGTATCGCCGGCTGTCCTACCTTGAAGGCGCGACGACCTTCGTCGGCGATGCCTTGCTTTCTTCCGACCTGGCGCGCGTCGAGAAGCCTCTTCCGTCGCACCGACCCGAAACGACAATGGGCGCAGGCGGGCGCTTCGGTGCGACCTATGTCGATCATGCACAGGCCGGCACGGACGGTACCGAACTTTCCGACTACGACCTGATCGGGTCACGCAAACACCGTACGGGTCTGTTCGCGCTGGAGCAGGCCGAGAACTTCGATATTCTCTATTTACCGCCGCCGGGCAAAGGGATCGATACAGGCCCGGCCGCAATCCTGGCGGCCGAACAGTATTGCCGCGAACGCCGTGCCATGTTGCTCGTCGATCCGCGCAGTGAATGGCAGACCCCGGAAGATGCCGTTCGCGGCGTCAATGACCTCGGTTACGCGAGCCCTAATATGCTCGGCTACTACCCGCGCATGTTGACCCGCCACAGCGACGACATCGCGCGGCCGGTCGGCGGAGCGATCGCCGGTCTCCTGTGCAAACAGGATCGCACCTACGGTCCCTGGCACAGCCTCGACCAGCAGGGCATGGGACTGCACCGTCACCTTCTCCCGGCCGTGGACATCGACGACGAGGACGCGCGCCTGCTGAATCGGGCCGGACTGAACGTCATTGCGAAAGGTCCGGCGGGCCGCTGCCGTGTCGGTGGGTCGGTCACGATGGGGCGCGGGAGCGAAGTGCATCGCAGGTTCGCGCGTCTACCGGTGCGCCGCATGTGCCTGCAATTAATCAGTGCGATTGCGACGGCCGCGCGCTGGGCGGTGTTCGAGGCGGGCGACAAGAACCTCGCGCGGCGCGTTCGTGCGCAGGTACTCACTTATTTCTATCGTCTCAACGACCTGGGCGCCTTCGCCGACGATCGCTTCATTGTCGAGTGTGATGCCGGCGCAGGTGGTCGCGAAGATTCGGCGGCGCGCAGCGTTACGATCTTGCTCGTGTTTCGGCCCGCCGACTGCGACGAATCGATCTCGCTGACGCTGCACCTTACCGCCGCCGGCTGCCGAGTCGGCAGCGCCGCCTTCATGCCCTCCATCGAGGACTGCGCCTGAGTTCGCGCCGCAGCGGTTTACATAACGTTGCAACCCTCGAATTCGTAGCGTGTCATACAAGCATCAGCCTGGTGCCACCAAGATATCGGGAGGGGGTATGAGAGACAGCGATGTCCTGGATAACAACCCGCACATATCTCGATCGGCACTGGAAGATGTGTACGGAAGCCGTTAGCCCGCAAGCGAGAAGGGACGGGGTACGACCATGAATGCAAATCGCACAGTTTCATTACTGCTATCGGTACTGGTCGGTGTCGCCGGCTGCGGAGGCGGAGGCGGGGACACGACCGTGCCACCGCCACCGCCACCGCCACCGGTAACCAAGGTCGAAGCGTTCCAGTTGCTCAACCAGGCAACGTTCGGTGCAACAGAGGCCGAGGCCGAGACCGTCATCGCGATGCGCCGGGAGGCCTGGATCGACGACCAGATGATGAAACCGGCGTCGCTGCAATTGCCGCACATGCTGACGTTGCCACCACCCCAGTTTATGGGGCAGCTCCACACCGATCGTGTGGACATCTGGTTCCGCAACGCACTCTGGGGCGAGGACCAGCTACGTCAGCGCGTGGCTTTCGCTCTCTCCGAAATCATGGTCGTCTCGCAGCTCGGGGCACTGCAGAGCAGGCCATTCGCCGTTGCCGACTACTACGACACGCTGGCCGAGCATGCATTCGGCAATTACCGCGACCTGATAGAAGAGGTCACATTGCATCCGGCCATGGGTGTCTACCTGAGCATGCTTGGCAACCGCGCGCCTGATCCGGCACTGAATATCCGGCCCGATGAAAACTACGCGCGTGAATTGATGCAGCTGTTTTCGATCGGTCTCGTTGAGCTCAATCTCGACGGCACCGTAAGGCTCGACAGCAGCAACCAGCCGATTCCGACCTACGACCAGGCGACGATCGAAGGCTTTGCCCACGTATTCACGGGCTGGACCTGGCAGGGTTCGCCGAGTTTCGGCAGCGGCCGTGTTCCCGTTACGAGCCAGTATGCCCCGATGGAGCTTTGGCCCGGCTTCCACGACACGGGGCAGAAGCTCTTGCTCGGCGGCGCTGTGTTGCCCGCGGGGCAGTCCGGTGAGCAGGATCTTGCGGCCGCGCTGGACAACATCTTCAATCACCCGAACGTCGGGCCGTTCATGGCGATTCGCCTGATCCAGCGCCTGACGACCAGCAACCCGTCACCGGGTTACGTTCGCCGCGTTGCGCAGGTATTCAACGACAACGGTTCCGGAGTGCGCGGCGACCTGGGTGCGGTGGTGAAGGCGATCCTGCTGGATCCGGAGGCCAGTCCGGCGATGGCCATGGAAATCGACGGCAAGCTCAAGGAGCCGCTGTTGCGGCTGACGCAACTCTTCAAGGCCTATGACGCCACATCGGAGAGCGGCCGCTATCCGCTGGTCGCGTCGTACATCCTGTTCGGCCAGGGTCCGCTGCAGTCACCGTCGGTGTTCAATTTCTTCAGCCCGTTCTACGCACCGCCGGGTGAGATTCGGGATAGCAGCCTAGTCGCACCGGAGCTCGAAATCGCGACCGAGTACCTGAATACCCAGTACACGAACTACATGTTCTTCCAGGCATTCGGCCTGAATCACACCAACCAGGATCTTGCCGAAGACGATATATATATCGACTTCCAGGAAGAGATGGACGTGGCCGCCGATAGCGACGCGCTGATCGATATGGTCGCCGGCAAGCTGCTGGGCGGTGAAATTTCCGACACCTTGCGTACCGAGATTGCCGGCATGCTCGCACGGGTCCCGGAGACGGATACGGCCATCCGTGCCGCCGAGACGATCTATTTCGTTACGACATCGCCCGAATACGTGTACCAGCGGTAGGCGGGGAGACACTATGAAAACTTTGAACAGGCGTGATTTTCTCCGGACGAGCGGCGCGGCCGCGCTACTTGCCGCGACCCCTGGCCTTGCCTATTCGCAGGTTGTCGGTGGTGGCGGGTCCTTTACCGACTATCGCGCACTGGTTTGCGTGTTCCTGTTCGGGGGCAACGACTCGTACAACATGCTCGTCCCCAACACGTCGGCGGAGTACTCGGCCTACGCGGCGTCCCGGCAAAACCTCGCCTTGCTGCAGTCGGACCTGCTGCCGATCTCGCCGGCGTCGACAGGCACTCCGGACTTCGGCCTGCATCCGGCCATGGGCGGTGTCCAGAGCCTGTTCCAGGCCGGCAACGCGGCGTTTGTGACCAACGTGGGCCCGCTCGTCGAACCGACAACAAAGACGCAATACCAGAACCGCTCCGTAACCTTACCCCCGCAGTTGTTCTCGCATAACGACCAGCAGGACCAATGGACTTCGCTGCGCGGCAACGTGCCGAGCAAGACCGGCTGGGCCGGTC
>JAOUNK010000435.1 GCA_029881015.1 Gammaproteobacteria bacterium
ATTTGGAAAAAGACAAACTTCCCGGGCTGAACCAGCGAGTTTCTGTGTTGATCGACACCGTGGCCGCCTATTTCACACAGAATCCTGAAGCCAAGGGTATTGCAATTTCGCTGATCTTCAGCAGCCGTGTTGCCGACGAAATCCACGAGCGAATCCGGGAGCAATGGGGACATCATATCGAGGAAGTCAGTCAGTTTCTCTCAAATGGTGAAGTATCGATCGACCGGGATACGTCTGCCGCGATCATGGCGCTGCTGCACGGCTGTTATCTGCAGTGGTATCTCGAAGGCTGCAGTGACGACATGCACGAGCGACTGACCACCGCCTTCCAGTCCCTTGAGAAATTGTTCAACTCGGAGGGCACTTGCTGACACCGTCAGAATCTTACGCGTCGCAGAACGAATCGTTCGATATGTCGCGCATCTTCGAACGCCAGTCGGCCCGCGCACTGACGTTACGCACATCGACGGCAAGAGAGAGGATCGCGAAGCTCCGGTTGCTGATGGAGGCGACGCTCAAGTACCGCGACGAGATTCTCAGCGCAGCGCAGGCTGATTTTCGCAAACCGCCTGCGGAGACAGAGCTGACGGAGGTTTTTCCCGTCATAGCCGAAGCCAGGCACGCGATTCGGCACCTGAAGAAATGGATGAAACCGAAATACGTTGCCCCTACACGGGCAATGCTCGGGACGCGGGCGGAAGTGCGCTTCGAGCCCAAAGGCGTGTGCCTGATCATCTCGCCGTGGAACTATCCCGTGACGCTGACGCTCTCGCCCCTGATCTCGGCAATCGCGGCCGGGAATACCGCGATGATCAAACCGTCGGAGATAACGCCGCATATGTCCGCAATCACGCGCCGGATTATCGAGGAGGTGTTCGACGAAGATGAAGTTGCCGTGTTCGAGGGCGACTACCGGGTGTCGCAGCAGCTGCTGGAATTGCCGTTCAACCATATCTTCTTCACTGGAAGTCCGGCGGTCGGCAAGATTGTGATGAGCGCGGCCGCGAAACACCTGGCATCGGTCACGCTGGAACTTGGCGGTAAGAGCCCAACGATTGTCGACAACACGGCAGACCTGAAGGTCGCAGCACGCAACATCGTGTGGGGAAAGTTCAGCAATAACGGCCAGACGTGCATCGCCCCCGATTACGTGCTCGTACACGAGGCAATCAAGGACGCGTTTCTGCAGGAACTGACCGCGACCATCGAACGCGTGTACGGCGAAACGGTTCAGAAACGCGCACAAAGCGCGGACTATTGCCGCATCGTCAACAAGCGGCATCTCGACCGCCTCAAGAAACTCTACGATGCCGCTCTCGACAACGGTGCGCGAACACTGACCGGTGGGGAGTTCAGGGCCGATGAACTCTTCATCGATCCGACGGTGATTGACGGTGTTACGGACGCCAGTCCGATTATGCAAGAGGAAATATTCGGCCCGCTGTTACCGGTCCTGGAGTATTCCGACCTCTCGGACGCCATCGATTACGTCAATCGGCAGGAAAAGCCGCTCGCGCTCTACATATTTTCAAAGGACAAGGACAACATAAGGAGCGCCCTCGACAACACCGCGGCAGGCGATTCCAGCGTGAATCATTGTCTCATCCACTATCTGCACCTGAACGCTCCTTTCGGCGGCGTCAATAACAGCGGCATAGGCAAGTCGACGGGCCACGCCGGATTCAAATCGTTCTCACACGAGCGGTCCGTGGTGTCCGACAGGTTTTCGGTATTTCACTGGCTGTATCCACCGTACACTGGCAAGGTCAGACGATTGATCAAGCTCTCTATCGACTACCTGACCTGACCGTCAATGCCCAATCGACATACGGGGCTTTGCACCGCTTTTGATGGAATTCTCGATCGCCCCTATCGAGAAGTTGGAGGAACGAGGTAATGAGTACGCGCTTTTTGTTATTTGCGGCGAGCGTTTTGATGATGTCAGGCTGCGGGCGTGGGGACGACGCGAGCCCGCGACCACACGCACAAGAACCAACGGCGGCACCTTCCTCGAACAGCGTTGATACCGTGCTTCTCTGGGGCGACACGCATCTCCACACCAATTACTCGCCGGATGCCTATTCGCTACTGACGACGACCGCCGATCCCGATACCGCCTACCGATTCGCCAAAGGTCTGCCCGTCATCGCCGACGTGAGCCGCTCGCGTGTTCAAATCGACACGCCGCTCGACTTTCTCGTCGTGACCGATCATGCCGAGTTCATGGGTATCATCCCCGAAATCCATGCCGGCAATCCGTTGCTGCTCGAGACGGAATTGGGCGCCAGGTACAAGGCGATGCTGGACCAGGGCAAAGGCGACGAAGTGTTCTTCGAGGTTCTCGGTCTCGCCAATTCCAATCCGGCAGTGCTCGCGCCGCTCAATGCCGATGCGGTCCGCAGCTCGGTCTGGGAAAGCATCGTCGACGCCGCAGAACGACACAACGATCCGGGCAAGTTCTCGGCCTTCGTTGGCTGGGAGTGGTCTTCGCTGCCAGGCGGACGAAACCTGCACCGGATC
>JAOUNK010000436.1 GCA_029881015.1 Gammaproteobacteria bacterium
TGCCGGACGCTCACGTTGAGGCGCCAACCGGCGGTTCTGTCATCCTGGCCGCTATCATGCTGAAGATGGGCGGCTATGGTTTCGTCCGGCTCTCTCTGCCGATCGTGCCGGACGGCAGCGCCTACTATTCCGGGCTCATGATCGCCTTGTCGCTCATCGCCGTCGTGTACATCGGTTTCGTGGCGCTGATGCAGAAGGACATGAAGAAGCTCATCGCGTACTCTTCGATCGCCCACATGGGGTTCGCTACGCTGGGCATGTTCCTGCTGTGGTGGATTGCCGCGGACACAGGGGCGGGCCTCGGCATGACAGGCGCGATGGTGCAAATGATCTCGCACGGCCTGATCTCGGGCGCAATGTTCCTCTGTGTCGGCGTCATGTATGACCGCATGCACAGCCGCCAGATTGCCGATTACGGCGGTGTGGCGAACACGATGCCGATATTCGCGGCGTTCATGGTGCTGTTCTCCATGGCGAATGCCGGGTTGCCGGGCACGTCGGGCTTCGTGGGCGAGTTCATGGTCATCGTGGCCAGCTTCAAGGCGAACTTCTGGTTCGCATTCCTGGCGGCGACGACCCTGGTGCTCGGCGCCGCGTACACGCTCTGGATGGTCAAGCGTGTGCTCTACGGCGAGGTCGCCAATGACAACGTGGCCGAACTCACCGATGTGAACTCACGGGAGTTCATCGTCCTGGCCATACTCGCTGTCAGCGTACTGCTGGTCGGACTGTGGCCAGCGCCACTCGTCGACATGATGAACACGACAATTGAACAACTGATGCAACAGGTCGGGCAATCGAAGCTCTGACGGATCTTGATATGGAATTGATGGATTACATAGCAGCCGCACCGGAAATTACCCTGTTGGGTCTGATCTGCGTTGTGATGATTGCGGACCTGTTTGTCGAGCAAGAAAACCGGATCGTGACGTTCTGGCTGAGCATGCTGTCGCTCGTGGTTACGGGCATGGTGCTGTACGCCACCGCGCCGGAGGCCCGAACCGTGGTGTTCTACGGCGCGTATGTCAGCGACCCGCTGTCACAGCTCCTGAAACTCGGCGCGGTCGCGTTTGTCGCGGTGTCGTTCCTGTACGCACGGGATTACCTGCGCGCCAATGACCTGCACAAGGGCGAGTACTACCTGCTCGGGCTGTTCGGATTGCTGGGCATGATGATCATGATGTCCTCGAACAGCCTGCTCACGATGTACCTGGGTCTCGAAACACTCGCGCTTTCGATGTACGCGCTGGTCGCAATCGATCGCCACAATGTGACGTCGGCCGAGTCGGCAATGAAGTATTTCGTGCTGGGCGCTATCGCGTCGGGTGCGCTGCTCTACGGCATCAGCTGGGTCTATGGCGTTACCGGGTCGCTGCAGTTCCATGAGATTGAGGCGGCCTTGACTGCCGATCCGGGCCTGAACAACCTGCCGCTGTGGTTCGGCCTCGCATTCCTTATCGTCGGCATTGCCTTCAAGTTCGGTGCCGTGCCATTCCACATGTGGTTGCCCGACGTTTATCAGGGTGCCCGCACACCGGTCACGCTGTACCTGGCGACGGCGCCGAAACTCGCGGCCCTCGCATTGCTGTTCAGGGTGCTCGTCGACGGCCTCGGCAGCCTGCACGATACGTGGAGCACGATGATCATGTTCGTCGCCGTGTTGTCGATTCTTGCCGGTAACTTCATCGCTATCGCGCAGACGAACATCAAGCGGATGCTCGGCTACTCCACGATTGCGCACGTCGGTTTTATCCTCATCGCCGTCTACACGGGCACTGAAGCGGGTTACGCCTCGGCCCTGTTCTACGTCCTGACGTACGTTGTGGCGGCCGCGGGTGCGTTCGGGATCATTATCCTGCTGAGCCGGCGTGGCTACGATGCCGAGCTGCTGAGCGACTTCAAGGGCCTGAATGCACGCAGCCCGTGGTTTGCGCTCATGATGCTGTTCGTGATGTTCTCGATGGCCGGTGTGCCGCCGTTCGTCGGCTTCCTGTCGAAGCTGTACGTGATCAGTGCCGTTCTCGAGATTGGTGGCACCGGACTCGCCGTCCTGATGGTCCTGGCGTCGGTTATCGGCGCGTACTACTACCTGCGGGTCATCTGGTACATGTACTTCGAGGACACGGAGGACCAGGCGGTGTTGCAGGCCAGTACGGATACGCGTCTCGTGCTGACCCTGAATTCGCTCGCGGTATTGGTCCTTGGCATCGTGCCGGGCTGGTTACTCACCATTTGTATCCAGGTAGTCGCCGCGGGCACCTAGTAGTTACCGTATGCCTCGACGGCGTCGACCATCGCCAGTACGTTTTCCGGTGGCACGTCTTTCATGACGGTATGGACGGCGCCGAGCATGTACCCGCCGCCGGGCCCGAGAATCTCGATCACACGCTTCACCTCGTCGCGTACGTCAGCGGGTGTGCCGTATGGTAGTACGCGGTGACTGTCGATGCCGCCGCAGAACACGATGTTCCTGCCGTGGCGCTTTTTGAGCGCAGCCAGGTCTGACATGGTTCCTGC
>JAOUNK010000437.1 GCA_029881015.1 Gammaproteobacteria bacterium
TAAAGGCGGGTGGGGGAAGGTCCGCCTTGAATGGTCACCTCAACTGGTCGACGCCTCATCGGCCGGGACGGTATGGAACGAACGCCATCCGCATCGATTTGCCACAAGGAGCATGGCAATCCAAATAGCCGTTTGGTAGCCTCGTTTGGTATGCACAGAGCCTTTTTGATCTTGGTAGCGGCCCTCTCCGTAGGCGCCTGTAGCTCACAGCAACTATCCTGGTTCGCCGGCGAGTTGTGGGAGGAGATCAATCCGTCACGGAGCATCTATGACGTCAAGTACGATGAAGAGGCGATCTTTCCCGCCCCCAATCAGCGACTGGCATGCGAAATGGACTGGACCTGCAAAAAGCCGCTTTCAGCCGCTGAATTCGACCTCCTGACTGACGAGGAAAAGTTTCGCGTCATCCATGGCGACGACCTGAAGTCGACTGACTGATTCAATCCTGGCAGCGACTGGAGCTGTCGCTCTCGGAAGCGTGCCTTGAATCGCTACTTGTTCGACAGCGATATCGTGCCGCTATCCGATATACGAATCTTTCGCTTGTAAGCGCCCGGGTCAAGCTTGGCCTTGAACGAATAGTCAAAGGTGTCCGCATCCTTCTCCAATAGCGAGCGGAAAAGCCGGATTCCCGCCAGCACGTTGAATCCTGCGACTACCGAGAACGACCCTTCGCCATAGCCTTCGATAACCGGGAGATCAGCACCAACTCCCTTGATAAGCTCACTGTTGTCAAGGCTGATCGAATAGGAAATACCAGCAAGCTCCAGCGGTTCGAGATTTGGATTGACGACGTGCAGTACGATTTCGAATTTCGGCAATCCGCCATCGTCGGATGCAATGGGTCGAAACGATTGCACGTTCACGGTCGGGACCTCGTATCCCGGCCCCATCCCTGTGCAAGCGGACAGCGCTGCCACGGTGATAAGGATCAACACGAGCATTTTACCTGGATGGGCAATTATCGTTTTCAACGCAGTACTCCATGGTTCTTTACAGGGGCGGAGGAGATCTTACTCTACAGAGCGTATTCTTGCAGGGGCGAGAAGAAAAGCGTGGACAAACACTCGCCGATAGGCGAACAACCGGGTACCGTCAGGTCAAGAGACAACAGGATCAGTTGATATGGAACACATGGGATCGGCATTCATCGCGCTGGCAGTCCTTCTTGTGGTGGCGCTAGCCGCGTTTTCGTACAAGCCGAAAAACCCCCTCGAACCCTGGCTGCGGCTGGCAAAGTCCTACGTGTCCAACCGGCAGCCGTCGCAGGTGTTGTTTCCCGGCGAGGACGTTCAGTTCGGCGCCGGGCGTGGAGGTCTGCGAAACCTCGCGATCGCCGCGAAGTTCGACGCCACGATAGACGACTTCGGTTTCTGGCTGACCTACAAGGGGCCGTTGCCGGATGATTGCCCGGATACGCTCAAGATCCCCGGCACGCACATACGCCATGTCACGCGCGTCGGACAACAGCAGGTGTTCGAACTGTTTGCCTCGCCGCCCGTTACGATCGGTTTGCGTGGTGAACTCGCCAATGAACTTATGAGGCGCTGTCGGTCTGCAGCGTCTTGACCAGCGACACCGACATCGCGATGCCGACGAACAGGATCGGCAGCGACACGACCAGCAATATTACCTGGATTGGTCGCAGGTTCCCTTGCAACAGCATTAGCGCGACCGGCATCAGTCCCAGCGCAAGCGCCCAGAACACACGGTGCCAGCGTGCCGGGTCGTCGCCGGCCTTGAGGTGCAGTGTCGCACTCGACGCCAGCGTGTAGGACGCCGAGTCATAGGTCGTCGCCGCGAAGATTATCGACACAATCGAGAACACCGTGACGACCAGTGCCGCGAGCGGCAGCTGCTCAAGCATGGCGACAATCGCGGCGCTGCCATTCAGCGACTTCATGATCCCGGTGAAATCCAGTTGCCCGGACAGCTCGAGGAACATCGCGTAGTTACCCATGACCATGTAGAACAGCCAGCTACCGAGAGAGCCCCATACCAGCATGCCGAAAATCACCTGCCGAATGGTCCGTCCTCGCGAAATACGGGTAACGAACAACCCGACGTACGGTGCAAACGCTATCCACCAGGCCCAATAGAATACGGTCCAGCTCTCCACGAACCCGGACTCGGTAAACGGGTCCGTCCAGAAGTTCATGCGCAGGAAGTTATCCGCCATCAGGCCGACGCTGTTGAGGCTGGTCTTGAGCAGGAATGCCGTGGGGCCGACGATGAGAATGAACAGCAACAGGCCGAATGCGAGCAGCACGTTGATATCGCTGAGCCGCTTGATACCCTTCTTCAGGCCCAGCCAGACACTCAGCGAGAACAGGAGCATGCACAAGACGACGATCGCAATTTCCAGGGTATTGTCGACCTCGATCCCGAAGAGCCAGCCGACGCAAGCCGCGATCATCGGGGTAGAAAAACCAAGGCTAGATGCGGCGCCACCGAGCAGCGCGATCATGAACAACAAATCGATCGTCCGCGCCACCGCTCCGTGCTCGTTACC
>JAOUNK010000438.1 GCA_029881015.1 Gammaproteobacteria bacterium
GACTGACGAAACGCACCCGACGTGCATTTTCATATGCAAGTTGTGGGTCGCCTTTCCAGTCGAGCAGCAACGCACCTTCTTCGTCAACCACGTAGACCGGGTTACCGTACGCGTCTGTCTCAGGCAGGTTCAGTATGTCGCCGCCACTGGCCACCTCGGGACTCAGGAAGTCGAAGCTATGGTAGATGACGTTCTTGCCTTCGTCGGGCTTGTACTTGGTGTCGTGCTCATCCTCCGAATCCGTATCGCAGTCGTGTTCGTCGCCGTGGTCGGGAGGGATGCCAACGCCTTTGCTTTCCTCGTAACCGACAATGGCCCAGGCACTCTTGGTGCCGTCCGGCTTCTTGTACGGTTGCAGGAATATGTTGGCCCGGGACGCGCCCGTGTTGCCATCCAGGAAGCGACCGTCGGCGGTCACGCAGACATGGTGAACCTCACCGTTGGGATTGGTCTTCTCGACCGTGTAAGCGCACAGTGAGTTGGTTCCGGGCGCCGCGGCCGTGCCGATGCCATCAAGGGTGCCACAGTACCGGTGGGTACCCTGGCCTTCCTCGTCGTAATCGTGCTCACCGTTGCCACCCGCGGGATTCATGTTCTCCAGGCTGCAGACGTCGTTGTCGGAGATCCGCACTGGTAGCGACATGGGCACCAGCGCCTTGACCCGGTTGGCCAGATCAGGGTCGGTGTCGACCATGTCCTCACCGTTACCGAGCATTCCGCCCGGGTAGTTGTAGTCGATCTTGCCGAAGTCGGCCAACGTGACATAGCTGTACCAGATGTCGGTCTTGTTGGTCGAGCGAGCGCCGCTCCAGCCGTCACCGGGTCCTTCACCTTCGCCCGGCCGCAGGCCTTTCGGATCCTCCTGCCAGACAATGGCGAACGCGACATCGGTGCCGGCTCCCGCAAAGAGCTGGTAGGCATCGCGCCGACCGGATGTGATCCGCTCGGGCTTGAACCACTGGATGTCGCCTGTATTGGGATCAATCGTTGCGCGGCTGGCCCAGACGCAGCTGTACGGAATCTCGCCCATCTCGGGGAATTCCTCGTAAATCACTGACCGTTGTGGACCGGCGACACCAAAAATATCGTCCGTCCAGTAAGCGTCATCGCCCGGGTAATCAGTTGCGCAAAACGTCCCTTCGTCAGTTTCGCGGCAGATGTCGCACGGGTCGGGCAGTCCGTCACCGTTGGTGTCGGGACAAACCTCTATGGCATAACCCGGTCGTCCGCCACGGCAAAACTTGTCCGTCCACGCGACGAAGATCATATTGTCCTTGACCTTGAGCATGGGTTTCTCAGAAACACCCGGGAAAGCGAGCAGCGATGACTTGTCGGCAGTCTTCGACAGGTTCCTGCGTTTCCAGGTATCGCCATCGTCTCTCGAAACAGCGAGGAACACATCGTACGCACCCGTGCCCTCTACTTCGTCGAGGTACGAAACCACGATGGGTTTGGCGACATTGCGCTCTTCGATGATCTCGCCGTACTCGTCGTGATAGACCACGGTGGTCAAGCTTTCATCGGCTCGCAGTGCCGGCACGTAGACCGGTACTATTTCGATCTTCGCTTTGTCACTCGCCATATCGGGCGTCTTGGAAATATTCCTCTTCATGAGGTTGCCGGCTTGCATGCCGGAGTTTAAATTTTCCCTTGCTTCCTCCTTGGTAACAGCCATCAACTCAACATCGTCGGCGCACGCCGAAATGGTTGCGTCGATCAGCTGGCCTACGGCGAAGTCATCTGCGAAAAAAATCTCGGGAGCCGGCATCTCGAAATCGCCGAGCACACCGTTCAGGCACGCCACAACCGGTGCAGTAATGTTGATCGAACCCTGTCCCGGATTGCCGTCCGCGTCGAAGCTCTGTAGCAGGCGGGCCACATTGAGTACCCGATCGTCGTCCATGTCGGTCCCGAACAGATCATCCGGCGCCACGGCCCGAGCTGCCTTGGCGTCGCCCAGCTTCAGGCTGCCGACGCTGAAGTCGATCCGCTCCTCGGCGATGAACCGGAACTGCCCGTTGTCGCCGGTGATTCCGGACTGCGTCGGGGTTTCGAAGTACAGCCCATTCACATTGGCGTCAACGAAGTGACCCGATTCGACTTTGGCAAGCGGGTAAGTAACGTAACCACCCCAGTGAATTTCACCCGCAGCGATTTCCGTGCCGGGATACCGATCAAAGACACCACCATTCACGGCGTAGGCAGTTTCCGGCACGTTCGTCCAGACCTCTTCAAAGACGCCAGCCACCACCTCAACGATTTCCGATCGCTGCAGTTCGGCCGCCACAATGATGTAGAGATTGGGCGGACACTTTTCGGGGTTGACGCCCCAGCAAATCTCGAAGGTGCTGAGGGGAATTACCTCCATATGGTCGTCGGCCCGGATCCCGTACTCACCAAGGTAGTCCGTCTTGTAGTCGAACTTGCTGACTTTTGGCTTTCCGCTCTTCTTGTCGAGGATAGCTTCAAAG
>JAOUNK010000439.1 GCA_029881015.1 Gammaproteobacteria bacterium
CCCGCTGTACACTGCTGATAAGGCGATGGGCGACGAGTTCTGGAAGATAGAGATCAGCCTCTAGAAGCTGACGCGCGACTCGAGGAGGAACTGCACGCTGTCGATACTGGGGTCGCCATTCAGGGGAAACGCGATATCCGCGTGTATGACCTTTCCGGATGAGCTGCGCGTCAGCGCAAAGCGCAAGCCGAACCCGACGTCCATCAGCCAGCCCTGGTTGGGTTCGACCAGCGGATCCGATCCCCACACCCGGCCGGCATCCGCGAACATGGCGGCACCGACCCGGGCGATGCGCCACAGGTACCAGTCGGTGAAATAGCGCTGTTCGACTGAAAGCAGGAGTTTCGAATCGCCGTTCTGGTAGCGTAACGGGTAGCCGCGCAGCCCGGTATCGCCGCCCAGTCTCACCCTGTTGTCGAGGTCCAGCGAGTGTCCCGCAGTGCCGCTGATGGCGGCGTAGAACAAGCGCTTCCTGGATTGGGTCTTGTACCAGCGGGCGCTGAGGGAGAACAGCGAATTCACGGTATTCCCTGACTCGATCCGGCCGCTCGCGCTGGCGAGCAGGAACAGGGCGTCCTCGTTGAGCTCACCCAGGCCTCGGCTCGCGCTCGCCGAGTAGACAAGGGCATTCCGATCGGCGCCGAACGACAAATCCGCCCAACCCACCGACGCGACGAAGCGATTGCCCATCAGGAAATCTTCCGTCTTGTCGATCTGGTCGTGATTGCGGGAGGTTTCGAAGTTGTCCTCGATGTATTCGAGGCCGACGAACGGGTAAACGAGCTTGCGGTCCTGTGGCGCAGCCTGCGGCAATTGCGGGGTTCCCACGGCGGAAAACCGGTTGTCGTCGTAAACGAAACCAGCCGTCCAGCGCCTGACACGCCCGTTGCGCAATCCTCTCGACCAGCCCGCGAACAGCGAATCATAGGCGCGCTTGTGCCGGTACTCGGCGGCGCGCATGCCCAACGCATAGAGGGATTCTTCGCGGTCGTCGCGGTGGGTGTAACCGCCAGCGGACCAGCGCGTGTCGAGCGCATAAAACGGGCGGACGACAGACATGGCGCGGGAGTCGCCATCGGAATTGTGGGAATAGCTGAGCGCTGTAGAAACCCAGCTGCGTCCCAGGTGGCGGTCCGCGAAGCCGACGCTGGTCGAGGCTCGGTCCACATCTTCATCGCGCACGAAGCTCAGGAACTGGCCGCGGCCCAGAAAATTGGACTCCTCGAGCCCGAGCCGACTGCGGTTTTCGCCGCCACTGCGGGAAAAGGATATGTCCGGAGCCAGCGACCAGAGGTCGCGCGTTTTCACCTTGAGATCGGCAACGCCGTTTTCGACGCGCACAACCCGAATAGCGGCATCGTGCAGGTAATTGTTCCGGCGCAGAATGCGTTCGGACTCATCGGCAAGCCGCTTGGAGACCGTATCGCCGCTTCGTAGCAACAACTGTTTGCCGATAGTGCTCTCGCGGGTAACGACATGGAGTCGATTGGCGAGCCTGAAGAACCGGTTGTTTTCCTTGGGATCGGAGAGGTCGAAGACGTTCGTTCGATCGAAGTGGATCGTGCCGACAATCGCTCCCCGGGCCTCCAGGTCGGCCAGGTCGACAGGCACGTCCACAGGCTCGCCGGCAAGGACCTGCCCGGTGAGAACGCTCAGGAGGGGGAAGAGGGTGAGGTGGCGGCAACGCCGCATGTACGGACTCCTTGAGGTTATATCCGGTCGGGATCGAGCGACACTTGCGCGTACTTTAACAACTCTGATATAAGAACCCTACGCAAGATTCTGATAGATCAGGAGTACTTAAGGACTTGCGAGGCTCTGCAGGGAGCCCCGGATTACAGGACGTAGTCGACTCCAAAACAAGAACAGCGTAGACAAAAATACAACTAAACGCTGGAGTGGCAATGACAGATCACCTCGATCGCTTTCACGCGGCACTCACCGTGCTCGCTGGGCATGGTCATATTAAACAACGACTTATCAAGGCCTATGAGGATAATCTGGTCGAGATTCATGATGACGAATTGCCGATAGCGATGCGGCAATCGTTTGCCGACCTCAGGGTAGACATGCATCGGGTCTCGCCGCTCAACGGCGAAGGGCCGATTTGTGCGTCAGTGCGCAAAATGTCGCTCAATGAGGCCAGCGAGATAGCCGGTCGCATCGTCAGCCTCTATGGGCAAATCGCTCGCGCGAGGGACGATCTCCAATCCAGCCTGCCACTTGTGGATGGCGAAGAGACTCGCGTGCCGCCGTTTCTGGTCAAGTCTGTTTGACCGGGTAGTAGACGTAGGTCAGCAGCTCAGTCTCGGGCGTATCGCCCGGATCGCTCACGTAGGACTCCCACGGGTCGCCATTGCGCTCGATTCCCAGGGCCGCGAGGTACGCCGCGATCTTGCGGTGAGTCCTGGTCAGGTCGCGGTAAGACCCAAGGTGCCGGACGCGAATCACCGGCCCACCATAGGTTGA
>JAOUNK010000106.1 GCA_029881015.1 Gammaproteobacteria bacterium
GGTGGCTGGTCGTCACCTGCGCGCGGAGTGACGATGCATTGCGCGAGCGGGAAGACTACGCCGCGTGTTGTGCCGCCGTGCAGAACTTCATGCTGTACCTGTGGAAAGCCGGCGTCGGCTCGAAATGGACAACCGGTCCCATTACGCGAGACGAGCGATTCTTCGAGATCATCGGTGTCGATGCGTCAGAGGCGTTCGTCGTGGGCATGCTCTGGTTCGGCTATCCGAAGATCACGCCTGCACAGTCGCGAACCGCGGTCGAGGACGTTCTCACCCGGCTTCCCTAGCCATTGGCTAGTCCCGCGCGAGTTCATCCGGGTGGTGCACGAGATCGCCGGGCGCGATGAACGGGCGCAGCAGGAAAAGACCGGTCACGATCAATCCCACGACCGCCATGATGACGACGGACTGGCGCAAGGTGCCGTCGTAGATCAGCGCAGCGAGCAGCGCGCCGCCTGCGCCAAACAGGTTTTGCAGCGTACCGATGATTGACGATGCCACGCCGGCGATGCGCGGCAATGGGTCGAGCGCAAGTACCGTTGCGTTTGACGCAAGAATCGCAATCGTAAACATGAACAGGCACACCGAAGACCACATCCACCAGAACGGAGCGCTGTCGAACCAGGCGATGATCGCGAGCTGTGCACTCGCCACGAAGATCAGGGCCACGCCGAGACCGATGAGCTGTAACTGGTCGAAGCGCACTACGAGCCAGCGGTTGGCAAACGAGCCGACCAGGATAGAGATGCCGGCGCACGCGAAGATCAGGCCGTATTGCTGGATCGAGAAGCCATAGATCTCGACTACGAGCGCGGCAGACACGGCGATGATGGACATGAAGCCGGCGGGTGGCAGGACGATCAGCAGCAAGCCGAACACGCTCTGCCGGTGAGAGAAGAACTCGCGAAAACTCGAGATCAACTGGCGCACGGCGTGCTCGCTGGCGCTCGGTTCGTGGGTTTCCGGGATGTTGGCTCGTATGCCCAGCATGACAAGCCCGGCGCAGGTTGCGATGGCGACAAACGGGGCACGCCAACCCCAGTGCGCGACGAGCACCGCACCGAAGCTCGGGGCGATGACAGGCGCGGCTGTAAATATCATCGTCATCAGTGACATCAGCCGCGCGGCGTCCTTGCCGGAAGCCACATCGCGGACCATCGCGCGCGACAGTACGATGGCCGACGCAGCGCCGATGCCCTGCACGAACCGCGCCGCGAGCATCACCTCGATGCTGTTCGATGCGGCGGCAACAATCGCCGCGACGGCAAAGATCGTCATCCCCACGTAGAGCGTCGGCAAGCGACCAAGGCGATCGGAAAACAGGCCCGCTGGAATCTGGCCACACGCCATACCGACCATGAAGATGCCGACAATCTGTTGGCCGTGAGACAGCGTTGTTTCGAGCGCATCCACCATGGCCGGGATAGCCGGCAGACTGAGGTCCACCGTCAGTGCTGCGACTGCCGTGAGCAGGCCGAGCGTAATGACGAAGCTTTTGCGGTGGAGAAGGTCGGCGTTCACGGCCGCGTAGCCTACAAGGTTTCGGCCAGCATTACTTCCGTTAGCTGGGGTGTGCCGACCCAGTACGCAAGCTCGCGCGGGTGGCTGATGTTCCAAACGGCAAGGTCGGCACGCTTGCCGATTTCCAGTGTGCCCCGATCGGCGAGTCCCAGCGCCTGTGCAGCGGCGCGTGTCGTGCCTGCCAGGCACTCTTCGGGCGTCAGCCTGAACTGCCGCGCGGCGAGCATCATCGCAGTGCGAATACTGCAAATCGGCGATGTGCCGGGATTACAGTCGCTCGCGACGGCGATCGGAACGCCGAGCTCACGCATCGCGGCTATCGGCGGCAGCCGGGTTTCGCCAAGCGTCAGGTACGCGCCGGGCAAAAGCACGGCGACCGCTCCGGACGCGGCCATTGCCTCGATGCCGGCAGACGATGAGTACTCGAGGTGATCCGCCGAGAGCGCGTCGAACCGGGCGGCGAGTGCTGCGCCATTGCCGTCGCTGAGCTGGTCGGCGTGCAACTTGACCGGCAGGCCGAGGTCCGTTGCTCGTGCAAACAGCCTCGCGACCTGGTCGGCGTTGAATGCAATCGACTCACAGTAGGCATCGACCGCATCGGCGAGTCCGCCGGCAACGACTTCCGGAAGCAACTCGTCGCAGATCAGGTCGATATAGGCGTCGGCATTGTCCTTGAACTCAGGAGGTACGGTATGCGCCGCCAGCAAGGTTGTGCGAATCGTCAACGGCGTTGCCTCGCCGAGCTGCCGCGCAACCGAGAGCATCTTGAGTTCGCTTTCGATGCTGAGTCCATAGCCCGACTTGATCTCTATCGTCCCCGCACCCTCGGCGGCGAGCGCCTGCACGCGGGGCAGGGCAGCGG
The DNA here is from genome assembly GCA_029881015.1 of Gammaproteobacteria bacterium. Lineage (GTDB taxonomy): Bacteria > Pseudomonadota > Gammaproteobacteria > Steroidobacterales > Woeseiaceae > UBA1847. The sequence goes on from JAOUNK010000106.1 coordinate 2,384, forward strand.
CGTACAACGCGTCTGCCGATGCTGCACGCGTTGCCCGGACGGTCGACATGATGCCACCGCCCGCACGCGCGACGTCTTCGTAACTGGCGCCACGCAGGCGCTGTTCGAACTCGTCGGCTCGATCGCCCCCAAAGACGAGGTGGGTATGACAGTCGATCAGCGCCGGCGTTATCCAGCGACCGGCGAGCGAACGCGTGGTCCGTGCGGCCGTTGCCGGCAGTTCGCTGCGGGGGCCGATCCAGGTGATCTTGCCCTCCGCGATGGCGACCGCACCGTCGTCGATAACGCCGTAATCCTCGCCGGCCATCGTTGCGATTCGGGCGTCTGTGAGCAGCAGGTCCATTGCATTGAACGGTACCATGCACTAACCTGTATATACAACTTACAGGGGACCGCATGACCACACTTTTTGCACGCAAAGCCCTGCTGCATAACGGCTGGAGCGACAACGTCCGGCTGACACTGGAGGGAGGCCGGATCGCGAGCATTGCAAGTGCCGTGGAACCTGCGGCGGCCGACGACCTCCTTGGCTGCGTGATCCCCGGCTTGTGCAATGCCCACTCGCACGCGTTCCAGCGCGCGCTTGCGGGTCATACGGAAGTGCGCTCCCCGGCCGGTCGTGACAACTTCTGGTCCTGGCGCGAACGGATGTACGAACTGGCGGGTCGGGTCGGCGCGGACGAGCTCAGGGCCATCGCGCGGCAGGCGTATTGCGAGATGCTGCGCTCCGGCTATACATCGGTAGCGGAGTTTCACTACCTGCACCGCGACCCGCTGAACCCGGCGGCGCGCGACACGATGTTCGAGGCCATAAAGAGCGCGGCCGAAGACAGCGGCATTCGCCTGACCTACGTACCGGTGCATTACGAGCGCGCGGGTTTCGAGGATCCGGAGCCGACCGCACAGCAAGCCTCATTCGCCATGACCGTCGACGAGTTCCTGCAGCATTTCGAGCGTGTCTCGCCACGCTGTGAGGGACACGTCAGTATCGGCATCGGCGCGCACAGCCTGCGGGCTGTCAGCGAAGCATCGCTGCGGCGTATTGCCGCCGTCGCCGACGCAGCGGCGGCGCCAATGCACATTCACGTCGCCGAACAGCAGCGCGAAGTTGCGCAGTGCTTTACGTCGTACGGACGCAGGCCGGTTCGCTGGTTGCTGGAAAACTTCGACCTGGGCGCGGCCTGGAGCCTGGTCCATGCAACGCACATGGATGACGACGAAATCGCTGCGCTGGCGAAATCGGGCGCGGTCGCCGTGTTGTGTCCGAGCACCGAGGCAAACCTCGGCGACGGCCTGTTTCCCTTGCATGATTACCTTGTCCAGGGTGGCAGGATCGCGATCGGGTCCGACAGCCACATCTCGATCAATCCGTTCGAAGAGCTTCGCTGGCTCGAGTACGGACAACGGCTCGTGTCGCAGTCGCGCAACGTTGCAGCGCTGCGTGACAGCCATGTCGGCAGCGAGCTGTTCGCACGTGCTCTCGAAGGTGGCGCGCTGTCCGCCGGGCGTCAGCCTGCCGGTATCGCGGCAGGCGCTCCCGCGGATCTCGTTGTGCTCTGCGACGACGACCCGATGCTCGTGGGTCACGACGACGACTCCCGCCTCGATGCGCTCGTGTTCTCCGGTTATCCGCTGCCCGTAATTCGCGTGATGGTTGCCGGCCGCTGGCACGTCGAGGACGCAATGCATGTGAACCGGGAGCACGCGCGCTCGGAGTTTGCGGCTGCGCTCCAACGCATGGGTGCGCGCACATGAATGCGGCCAGGCCACGCTACCAGCAGCTCAAGGACCTGATCATCGAGCAGATCTCGTCGGGGGAGCTGCGCCCGAGCGACCGGGTGCCGTCCGAAAACGATCTTGTCGAGTCCATGAACGTCTCGCGCATGACGGCCAATCGCGCGCTGCGTGAACTGAACGACGAAGGCTACGTCGAGCGCATCGCTGGCCGCGGTACCTTCGTGGCGGATTTTCGTTCGCAGTCACACCTGCTCGAAGTGCAGAACATCGCCGACGAGATCCGCAGTCGCGGCCACACCCATTCGAGCACGGTCGTTCGCCAGTCACGCCAGCACGCGCGTGGCGAGGTTGCCCGCGCGCTGCACGTGCCGCAGGGCACGGATATTTTTCACTTGCTGCTGGTCCACCATGAGAACAATGTGCCCGTGCAGCTCGAAGACCGCCACGTACTGGCGAGTTTCGCGCCGGCGTGCGGAGAGCAGGATTTCACCCGCGTGACGCCGAGTGCCTACCTGACATCCGTCGCGCCACTGCAGGAAGCTGAACAGGTTGTTCGGGCGAGCATGCCGAACAGCGCCGTTCGCCAGCATCTGCAGATGGACGATGACGAGCCTTCACTCGTCGTCATGCGCCGTACCTGGTCGAAAGGACGCCCAGTCACTTTCGCCCGACTACATCATCCGGGCAGTCGCTACGAACTGACCGGGCACTACACACCACCCGGAACGTTGCGGTCGATGCCGGCCGACGTCATGCAGCTGGAGAATTTGCGGAAATGAACAGAACGATAAAAGCGCCAACCGGTGTTGAACTGAGCGCCAAGAGCTGGCTGACAGAAGCGCCGCTGCGCATGCTGATGAACAACCTCGACCCACAGGTCGCCGAGCGGCCGCAGGACCTCGTTGTCTATGGTGGCATCGGTAAAGCGGCTCGCAACTGGGCGTGCTTCGACAAGATCGTCGAAACGCTAAGGGAACTCGAGGCGGACGAGACCCTGCTGGTGCAGTCCGGCAAACCCGTTGGCGTGTTCAAGACGCACGAGGACGCCCCGCGCGTGCTCATCGCGAATTCGAACCTGGTGCCTGCATGGGCCAACTGGGAGCATTTCCGGGAGCTCGATCGCAAGGGACTCATGATGTACGGCCAGATGACGGCGGGGTCGTGGATCTACATCGGGAGCCAGGGCATCGTGCAGGGCACCTACGAGACCTTCGTGGAAATGGGACGCCAGCATTACGGCGGCGACCTCGCGGGGCGCTGGATCCTGACCGCGGGACTGGGCGGCATGGGTGGCGCGCAACCGCTGGCGGCGACGATGGCCGGAGCGTCCATGCTGGCCATCGAGTGCCAGTCCGATCGCATCGACATGCGGCTTGAAACCGGCTACCTCGACACGCGTGCGGAGACGCTCGACGACGCACTCGCGATCATCGACAAGGCGGTTGCCAGCAAGAAAGCGGTATCGGTCGGCCTGCTTGGGAATGCCGCAGAGATCCTGCCCGAACTCGTCAGGCGCGGCGTGCGCCCCGATGCCGTGACCGACCAGACGTCGGCGCACGATCCGGCCAATGGCTACCTGCCGATCGGCTGGACAGTTGCGGATTGGCTCGAGAAGCGCAATACGGATCCCGATGCGGTTGCGGCAGCGTCGGTGAAATCGATGGTCGTGCACGTCGAGGCGATGCTGGCATTCCAGAAGCGGGGTATCCCGACATTCGACTACGGCAACAACATTCGCCAGGAGGCGTTCAACGAAGGTCTCGAGAATGCCTTCGACTTTCCGGGGTTCGTGCCCGCCTACGTGCGGCCGCTGTTCTGCCGCGGCGTCGGGCCGTTCCGCTGGGCGGCACTGTCGGGTGACCCGGAAGACATTTACAGGACCGATGCGAAAGTCAAGGAACTCATTCCCGACGATCCGCACCTGCACCAGTGGCTCGACGCGGCGCGTGAGCGTATCCAGTTCCAGGGCCTGCCGTCGCGCATTTGCTGGGTTGGCCTGGGTCAACGCGACAAGCTCGGCCTCGCATTCAATGAGATGGTGCGCAATGGCGAACTCAAGGCGCCGGTCGTCATCGGCCGCGATCACCTCGACAGCGGCTCGGTAGCCAGTCCGAACCGCGAAACCGAATCCATGAAAGATGGCAGCGATGCCGTCTCCGACTGGGCGTTGCTGAACGCGCTGCTGAGCACGGCAGGCGGCGCGACCTGGGTTTCCCTGCATCACGGGGGCGGTGTCGGTATGGGCTATTCGCAGCATGCGGGCCTCGTCATCGTTTGCGACGGCACCGAGGCGGCCGCCAGGCGCATTGGCAGGGTACTTTGGAACGATCCGGCCAGCGGCGTCATGCGCCATGCCGACGCGGGCTACGAGATTGCGATCGACTGCGCCCGGGAACACGATCTCAACCTGCCGATGGTCAATGCCGGGAGCAAACCATGAATCTGACTATCGACAACCAGATGGTCACGCTGGCCGAATTGCGCCAGGCGTGGCTCGAGCCCGTGACGGTCGGTCTCGGCAGCAGCGCGCGGAGGCGCATCGCGGAGGCGCATGAGCTGATTGACGATGTTGTCGCGCATGGCGACCGGGTCTACGGCGTCAATACCGGCTTTGGGCAACTGGCCACGGTGCGTATTAGCGACAGTGAACTCGCTCATCTCCAGGAGAACCTCGTACGCTCACATGCGGTCGGTGTCGGCGAGGATCTCGATGACGACGTCGTGCGTCTCATCATGCTGATGAAGGTCATCGCGCTCGCCGAAGGTTTTTCCGGGGTGCGCCTCGAACTCGTCGAGAAGCTTTGCGACCTCATCAACAGCGAAATCTACCCGCGAATTCCCGCGCGCGGATCGGTCGGGGCGTCGGGTGATCTCGCGCCGCTCGCTCACATGGCCGGCGCTCTGATCGGTATCGGCGAGGTGCGAGTGCAAGGCAATCTCGTGCCCGCGCCGATCGCCCTCAAGGAAGCGGGCATCGAGCCTGTTCAGCTCGCGCCGAAAGAGGGTCTCGCACTGCTCAATGGCACGCAGGTTTCCACGGCACTCGCGCTGGGCGCCGTGTTCCGTACGGAGAATGTCCTGTCCGCGGCGCTCGTAGCCGGGGCGATGTCGTCCGATGCCATCAAGGGCAGCGACACACCCTTCGACCGCCGCATTCAGAGCGTGCGTGGCCACGGCGGGCAGATCGCGGTTGCTGCGGTCCTGCGTGACCTCATGGGCGGCAGCGAGATTCGCGCGTCGCACGCGGGTTGCGACCGGGTGCAGGATCCGTATTCGATTCGTTGCCAGCCGCAGGTCATGGGCGCCTGCCTGGGCGTGTTGCGGCACGTCTGCAAGGTGCTCGAGACCGAAGCCAATGCCGTGACCGATAACCCGCTCGTATTTACGGATTCCAGGGCAGTCCTGTCGGGTGGCAACTTCCACGCCGAACCGGTTGCGCTCGCCGCAGATTACCTGGCGCTGGCGGTCGCCGAGATCGGCGCGTTGTCTGAACGGCGCATTGCGCTGCTCATCGACGCGAACCTGAGCGGCTTACCCGCGTTCCTGGTTAACGAGGGTGGCTTGAACAGCGGCTTCATGATGGCGCAGGTAACGGCGGCCGCGCTTGCGTCCGAAAACAAATCGCACGCCCACCCTGCAAGCGTTGACAGTATCCCGACATCGGCGAACCAGGAGGACCACGTCAGCATGGCGACGTTTGCTGCGCGCCGCCTGCACACGATGATCCACAATGTCGAGGATATCGTCGCCATTGAACTGCTGGCTGCAGCGCAGGGTATCGATTTCCATCGGCCGCAGAAGAGCTCCAAGGCGATCGAAGAAGTGATGGCCGCCATTCGGGAACTGTCACCGATGTACGAGGAAGACCGTTCACTGTCAGCCGATATTCGGCGCGTTGCCGCGACGATCGAGAACGGGGACTTCAGCCGCTATGCCGAATCGATATTGCCAAGCCTGAGCGAATGATCGGCGTATTCAATTTCTACGAGGGCACGTCGCCATTGTTGATCAGTGTGCCGCACGATGGCATCCACGTGCCGCCCGACATTCGATCACGGATGACAGCCGCCGGGTCGATGCTTCCGGACACGGACTGGCATGTCGCCGAACTCTATAGCTTTGCACGTGAGCTGGGCGCGAGCATGCTCGTCGCCAACTACTCTCGCTATGTCGTCGACCTGAACCGCGCAGCGACCGATGACGTCCTGTACCCGGGACAGGTTGCCACGGGCCTGTGCCCGGCGCAGACATTTGCGGGCGAGGATATCTACGCGGGGTCCGCCTTGAGTGGCGACGAAATCGGGGAGCGCGTGGCCACGTACTGGCAGCCGTACCACGATGCCCTGCAGGGCACCCTGGCGCAGCTACGCGAAAGGCACGGCTATGCCTTGCTGTGGGATGCGCATTCGATCGCCAGCGTGGTGCCACGGCTGTTCGACGGCGAGCTTCCGGAGCTGAATATCGGGACCAACGGTGGCCGTAGCTGCGCGGCAATCAGGGAAGCGCGAGTGGCCGACGCTGCTGCCGCGAGTCCTTACAGTCATGTCGTCAACGGTCGTTTCCAGGGCGGTTACATCACGCGCCACTACGGTGTCCCCGCATCCGGCGTGCACGCCATGCAACTCGAGATCGCGCAGCGTGTCTATCTGGACGAGGCGACCACGAACTTCGACGCCCGCAAGGCATCCCGTCTTCGTGATACGCTGCGGGCCATGCTCGATGCATTCACAGAACCAGAAGAGAGTTGATAGTATGTCGAAAATCAATAAGTTACTGAGAATTGCCGCCCTGGCCACCGTGCTCGCCCTCGCCTCGGCTTGTGTCACGCCGGCGGGCAAGCTCGACGCCAGTGCGAGCGACGCAGTGCAGGAATTCAGGAAGCAGGTCAACGGTGCCGATGTCTTCCTCAACCAGGCGGCCGGCTACCTGGTGTTTCCCAAAGTCTACAAGGCAGGCCTCGGTGTTGGTGGTGAAACGGGAGAAGGCGTCTTGCGCGTCGGCGGCTCGGTGGTTGACTACTACCGCATTGCTGCGGGCTCTGTCGGGTTTCAGTTCGGTGCACAGGCCAAGTCCATCGTAATCGTCTTCATGACAAGAGATGCGCTGAACCGTTTTCGCAGTTCCGAAGGGTGGCGCGTCGGCGTTGACGGCTCCGTCGCACTGATCGACATCGGCGCGGGCAAGACGATTGACACCGACAATGTGCGTGACCCGATCGTCGGGTTCATCTATGGCTCC